>JBIJBH010000270.1:0-5524 GCA_044345315.1 Lysobacteraceae bacterium | reverse complement strand
GTGCTGTCGAAGGACGAGGGTGGTCGTCACACGCCGTTCTTCAAGGGTTACCGTCCGCAGTTCTACTTCCGTACGACGGACATCACCGGCGCGGTGACGCTGCCGGAAGGTACGGAGATGGTGATGCCGGGCGACAACGTGAAGATGGTGGTGTCGCTGATCAACCCGGTGGCGATGGACGAAGGTCTGCGCTTCGCGATTCGCGAAGGCGGCCGCACGGTCGGCGCCGGCGTGGTGGCGAAGATCCTGAAGTGAGTTTCGGCCTTCGGGCCGGAACGGGTCCCGGCGACGGTCGGGATCCCGCTTCGAATCCGGGCTCCCGCGCAAGCGCGGGCCCGCGCCGGAGGCAAGCGACAGGCGAGTCGGAGACGGCTCGCCGTCGCCGTCTCAGGAATCAGGTCGAATTTCAACGCGTCAGTAGCTCAACTGGCAGAGCAGCGGTCTCCAAAACCGCAGGTTGGGGGTTCGAGTCCCTCCTGGCGCGCCACTCCGCGGAACGATCCGCGCGATTTCCGGTCCATGCCGACGGAAGCCCGCGCGGTGTGGGCCGCATCAGGGCGACGCAGATTTGAACAGCAGAGTCGAACAACCCAAGTCCGGCACCTCCACGGGTGACATCCTCAAGTACGCGGTGGCAGTGCTGCTCGTGGCCGCCGGTGTGTTCCTGTTCTACTGGTTCCAGGGGCAGTGGCCGACGGTCGCGCGCGTGATGTCGGTCGTGGTCGGTATCGGCGCCGCGACCGTGGTGTTCATGATGACCGCGAAGGGCGCGGAGACCCGGGAATTCCTCGGCGAATCGCGCTTCGAGCTGCGCAAGGTGGTTTGGCCGACCCGTCAGGAAGCGATGCGCACCACCTGGGTGGTCGTCGCGGCCGTGATCGTGATCAGCCTGATCCTCGCAGCCTTCGATTGGGTGATCCAGCTCGGCGTCAAGGCGCTGCTCGGATCGTGATGGAGACGCAAGTGAGCAATACCGAAGTCCACAAGCGCTGGTACGTCGTTCACGCCTACTCCGGCTTCGAGAAGTCGGTGGCCCAGGCGCTGCGCGACCGCATCGCGCGCACGGGCATGCAGGACAAGTTCGGCGATGTGCTGGTCCCGACCGAAGAGGTTGTGGAGATGCGCTCCGGCCAGAAGCGCCGTTCCGAGCGCAAATTCTTCCCTGGCTACGTGCTGGTGCAGATCGCCACCCACGACGAGGGCGGCATCCCGCGCATGGACAACGAGAGCTGGCATCTCGTGAAAGAGACGCCGAAGGTGATGGGCTTCATCGGCGGCACTGCCGATCGCCCCCTGCCGATCAAGGATTCCGAGGCCGACACCATCCTGCAGCGCGTGCAGGAAGGCGTGGAGAAGCCCAAGCCGAAGGTGTTGTTCGAGCCGGGCCAGATGGTCCGCGTCACCGACGGTCCGTTCAACGACTTCAACGGCGTGGTCGAGGAAGTCAATTACGAAAAGAGCCGCCTGCGCGTCTCGGTGCTGATCTTCGGTCGCGCCACGCCGGTGGAGCTGGAATTCGGTCAGGTCGAAAAGGCCTAACGCTTTTCTCGGTCAGACCTTCACCCGTCCGCCGCATCGCGGCGGGCAACAACGATGGAGGAGCCCCGCAGCCGCAAGGCGTGCAGGCGCTAAGACTCCAGGAGATCCCCAATGGCAAAGAAAGTCGTCGGTTACATCAAGCTGCAGGTGAAGGCCGGTCAGGCCAACCCCTCGCCGCCGGTCGGTCCCGCGCTCGGTCAGCGCGGCCTGAACATCATGGAGTTCTGCAAGCAGTTCAACGCTGCGACCTCCAAGCTGGAGCCGGGCCTGCCGACTCCGGTCATCATCACCGCGTACTCGGACCGTACCTTCACCTTCGTCACCAAGTCGACCCCGGCGTCGGTGCTGCTGAAGAAGGCCGCCGGCATCCAGTCCGGCTCCAAGCGCCCGAACACCGAGAAGGTGGGCAAGGTCACGCGCAAGCAGCTCGAAGACATCGCGAAGATGAAGGAAGCGGATCTGACCGCGGCCGATCTTGACGCAGCAGTGAAGACCATCGCGGGCTCGGCCCGTTCGATGGGTCTCGTGGTGGAGGGCTGATCCCATGGCGATGAACAAGCGACAGAAAGCGATCCAGGCCGCGGTCGAACCCGGCAAGACCTATCCGATCGACGACGCGATCAAGATCGTGAAGACCGCGACCCGTGCCAAGTTCGTCGAGTCGATCGACGTGGCCGTGCGCCTCGGCGTCGACGCCAAGAAGTCCGACCAGCAGGTGCGCGGTTCGACCGTGCTGCCCGCCGGCACCGGCAAGACCGTGCGCGTGGCCGTGTTCTGCCCGGCCGGCGCGAAGGCCGAAGAGGCTCTGGCCGCCGGTGCCGACATCGTCGGCATGGACGACCTGGCCGAGAAGATGCTCGGCGGCGACCTGAACTACGACGTCGTGATCGCAACCCCGGACGCCATGCGCGTCGTCGGCAAGCTCGGTCAGGTGCTCGGTCCGCGCGGCCTGATGCCGAACCCGAAGGTCGGCACCGTCTCGCCGAATCCGGGCGAGGCCGTGAAGAACGCGAAGGGCGGTCAGGTGCGTTACCGCACCGACAAGGCCGGCATCATCCACTGCACCATCGGCAAGGCCGATTTCGAGTCGGACAAGCTGAAGGAAAACCTGCACGCGCTGCTGCTCGACCTGATCAAGGCGAAGCCGGCGACCGCGAAGGGTACCTATCTGCAGAAGGTTTCGATCAGTTCGACCATGGGTCCCGGCGTCGCCGTCGACCAGGCCTCGCTGACGTTGAAGTGACGCAATGGCGCGCTCGCGCGACGCGCGAGCGCCTTTGTCATTGCGTCATCCCCGCTAAGGCGGGGATCCACAGCTTTCCAACAAGGCGCCAACCTTCGACGAAAGCCGAGAAATACAAAGAGCTGGGTTCCGGCCTTCGCCGGGATCACGGTTCGGCGGTGTCGGGCCCTCGCCCAACATCGTGCAGGAATTTTTGAGGGCATCGCCGAAGGCCGCCTCGCGAGAGTCGACCCGAAGCGATCGCCGTCAAAGACCGCAGGTGCGGTCAGCGCGCGACGCGCACGGGCAGGGAAGCGTCCGTCATGGCAGGGAATCGTGCCGTCGCAAGCGGGATCGCTTAATCGTGTCCGCAAGGATCGACCTGCGCAGATGGTGCCGCCCCCTCTGGATGTTTCGGTTTCGAAATCTCTGTGAAGGGCCGCCACCGGGACGCATTCCGCGTCCCCGGCGTTCAGGACGAACGCTGTCCGGGACCGCAAGCGGCAGGAGCCGCGAGCGGAGTTCACAAGAGGAGTGCACATGGCTCTGAATCTCACCCAGAAGCAAGACGTCGTGGCCGAAGTGGCGGAAATCGCCGCGAAAGCCCACTCCTTGGTCGCTGCCGAATATGCGGGCACCACGGTCTCCCAGATGACCGAGATGCGCAAAAAGGCGCGCGAAACCGGCGTGTACTTGAAAGTCGTCAAGAACACCCTGGCCGCGCGCGCGGTGGCGGGCACCGAATACGAAGCTGTCCAGGACAAGCTCGTCGGCCCGCTGCTGTATGCGTTCTCGCTGGAAGAACCGGGCGCCGCCGGCCGCCTGATCAAGGAATTCTCGAAGGGCAACGACAAGCTGCAGCCGAAGGTCGTCGCGGTTGGCGGCCAGGTCTATCCGGCCAGCCACGTCGACGTCCTGGCCTCGCTGCCGACCCGCGATCAGGCCCTGGCCATGCTGGCCCGCGTCCTGGCCGAGCCGGCGACCATGCTGGCCCGCGCGATCAAGGCCGTGGCCGACAAGCAGGGCGGTGGCGAAGTCGTCGCCGAAGCTGCTGCCGAAGCCGCTGCCGAAGCCTGAGTCCGACGTCATCCAAGGCCGTCCGGCCATCGCCGTCCGGCCCAAACCCATACAAATCCAGAGGTATCAACAATGTCCCTTACCAACGAACAGATCGTCGAAGCCGTCGCCGGCAAGACCCTGATGGAAGTGATGGAGCTGGTCAAGGCCATCGAAGACAAGTTCGGCGTCACCGCCGCTGCGCCGGTCGCCGTGGCCGTTGCGGCCGGCCCGGCCGCCGTGGTCGAAGAGCAGACCGAGTTCAACGTCATCCTGAAGGCCGCCGGCGAGAAGAAGGTCGAGGTCATCAAGGCCGTCCGCGCCATCACCGGCCTGGGCCTGAAGGAAGCGAAGGATCTGGTCGAAGGCGCTCCGCAGACCGTGAAGGAAGCGGTCTCGAAGGAAGACGCCGAGAAGATGAAGAAGGATCTGGAAGCCGCTGGCGCCCAGGTCGAGCTGAAGTAAGCGTCACCGGGTCGCCCCCGGGTGGACGATTCCACCCAAGGCGACGCACCAAGGCTGGGGGCGGAAGCCCCCGGCCTTTGGCCGTTCTGACGGGAGCCGTCTTTTTAAGCGGTTTCCGGGCATCACCCCAAGCTGTACGAAGCCAAGTCGACAACCGGAAGTAGCGGGAGAGGGCGTGCTGGTGCCGGCAATACCAGCGACTTCCGATTGTCGATTCGAATGGAGCCGGCCCGTGCGCCGCTCCAACCGGCCGCGGCCCCACGCGCCGCGCCGGACACAATGAAATCCAAGCTGAGAGGCCTTTCTCCCATGACCACAGCTCACTCGACGACGTACTCGTTCACCGAGAAGAAGCGCATCCGCAAGAACTTCGGCAAGCGTCGTTCGATCCTGGAAGTGCCGTTCCTGCTCGCGATCCAGGTCGATTCCTACCGCGAATTCCTCCAGGCCGACGCCGATCCCGCCAAGCGCGACGATCGCGGCCTGCACGCCGCGCTGAAGTCGGTGTTCCCGATCGTCAGCTACAACGGCTACGCCGCCCTCGAATACGTCGGCTACAAGCTCGGCGATCCGGTGTTCGACGAGCGCGAATGCCGCAACCGCGGTCTGAGCTACGGCGCGCCGCTGCGCGTGACCGTGCGTCTGGTCATCTACGACAAGGAATCGTCGAGCAAGGCCGTGAAGTACGTGAAGGAGCAGGAAGTCTACATGGGCGAAATCCCGCTCATGACCGACAACGGCACCTTCATCGTCAACGGCACCGAGCGCGTCATCGTCTCGCAGCTGCACCGTTCGCCGGGCGTGTTCTTCGATCACGACCGCGGCAAGACCCACAGCTCGGGCAAGCTGCTGTACAGCGCCCGCATCATCCCCTACCGCGGCTCGTGGCTGGACTTCGAATTCGACCCGAAGGACGCGGTGTTCACCCGTATCGACCGCCGCCGCAAGCTGCCGGTCACCATCCTGCTGCGCGCGCTGGGCTACAGCAACGAAGAGATCCTGCAGCAGTTCTTCGAGATCAACACCTTCCACATCCTGCCGGAAGGCGTGCAGCTCGAACTGGTGCCGGAGCGCCTGCGCGGCGAAACCCTCGATTTCGACCTCGCCGACGGCGACCGGGTCATCGTCGAGGCCGGCAAGCGCATCACCGCGCGCCACATCAAGCAGCTCGAACAGTCGGGGATCGCCGCGCTGGCGGTGCCGGACAGCTACCTGCTGGGCCGCATCCTCTCGCACGACGTG
>JBIJBH010000269.1:0-5546 GCA_044345315.1 Lysobacteraceae bacterium | reverse complement strand
GCCGGGCGCGAAACGCCAGTGCGCGAGCAGATCCCAGACGCCGTAGCCGGACGGCCGGTAAAGCGTCGCGCTCGATGCCCGCCGCTGGCGCGCGGCGAACACGCCGGCCAGCTCCACGCCCCAGGCCTCGCGCGCGTATGCCAGCCCGAGGCTGCCGCGCAGCGGATCGACGCTGTCCAGCGGACGATCCGCGCTGCGGTCCTGACCGTGCGCCCAGGCCGCGGCGCCACGCAGCGACCAGCCCGCGAACGACGGCGACAGCCGGCCGAAGTCCACGCCTGCCTTGAGTTCGGCGCCGCGGATGCGCGCATCGGCGACGTTGCGCGACTGGAACACCTGCAGCCCGGCCGCGTCGACGCCGACGAAGCGCAGCGATTCGATGAAGTCGCGATAGCGGTTGTCGTACAGCGCCAGCGAGAACCACGCGGCGTCGCCGCCGTAGCGCAATCCGGCTTCGAGACCGTCGCTGGTTTCCGGTTTCAGATCGGGATTGGCGATCGCGGTGTAGCCGAAGGCGAGATTGGTGAAGCCGATGTTGACGTCGTTGTAGGGCGGCGCGCGGAAGCCGCGGGCGTAGCCGGCGAACAGCGACCAGTCCGCGGCGAAGCGCCAGACCAGACCGAGCTTGGGCGACACATGGGTTTCGCTCAGATCGACCAGCGCCACGCCGGGATTG
Organism: Lysobacteraceae bacterium; assembly: GCA_044345315.1. Classification (GTDB taxonomy): domain Bacteria; phylum Pseudomonadota; class Gammaproteobacteria; order Xanthomonadales; family Xanthomonadaceae; genus Lysobacter_I. The sequence continues at coordinate 4,870 of JBIJBH010000269.1, read as the reverse complement.
TCGCCGGCGAAGACCGGGTCGGACTGCGGCCGCAAGCGGTAGTGGTCGATGCGCAGCGCTGGAATCAGGCGCAGGCGCGGGCCGTCCTCGCCGCCGCCGAAGCCGATCTCGTCCTGCACGAAAAACGCGGCGGTGGTGGTGCGGCTGATCGGAAAATCGCGCACCGGGAACGTGTCCGGCGGAATCGTCGGCGTGCTCGCGCCGGTGGCCGGATTGGTGGCCAGACCGTCGCGTTTCTGCTCGGTGCGGGTGCGGGTGAGTTCTCCGCCCCAGGTCACGGCATGTTCGACCGCGCCGCTGCGCAGGGTTTTCGACGACAGCGCCTCGATCCCCGCCAGGTCCTGCTCGAACGCGAAACGGCGCTGCCGGCGCTGCAGCGCGCCGCTCGCGCTGCGCCGCAGTTCGTCGGTGTCCTGCACGGTGCGGCTGTCCTGCCGATAGATCGACCAGCGCAGGGTGTCGGCCCAGCGCCAGTCGGTGGCGTCCCGCTCGTGCTCCAGCGCGAACCGCACCCGGCGCCGGCGGTCGTCGCCGCTCAGCGCGAGCACGGTCGCGCCGGTGAGCGCCGAAAAGCCCCGCGCACTGCGCACGTCGGTGTCGGCGGCATCCTCGTTGCCTTCCGCGGTCAGCCGCCAGCGTCGGGTGCCGTCCGCGGCGAACACCAGTTTGGCGAGCGCACTGCGGCCGTCGCGCTGCTGCGGATTGGGCGCGGTGCGCAGCGCGCCGTCGACATCACCGCCGGCGCCGGAGGCGTTTTCCTGCTCGCGACCCTGACGATGTCCGGCCGCGATCAGGCCCGACCAGCGCTCGCCGCCGGCGGCCCAGGTCGCACTGCCGTACAGCCCGTTCCAGTCGCTCTCGTAGCCGAGTTTGAATCCGGCATGGCGGTCACTACCGTCGCGCAGATAGTCCTCGGGGTCCTTGGTCCGGAACGAGACCACGCCGCCGAGCGCGTCCGAGCCGTACAGCGCGCTGCCCGGACCGCGCAGGATCTCCACCTGCTTGAGCGTGTCCAGATCGACGAAGTTGCGGTTGGCGTTGGAGAAACTGCCGATGGCGAAGGCATCCGACACCGGGATGCCATCGGTCTGGATCAGCACGCGATTGCCGCCCAGACCGCGGATGCGGATCTCGCCCGGACCGAAACGGCCGTCGCCGGCGGGCACCGAGATGCCGGGTTCGTAGCGGAACAGATCCTTCAGGTCGCGGACCAGCCGCGCGTCCATGGTATCGCGATCGATCGCGTCGACCGTGGCCGGGACAGCGGCGATGGCCTGCGCGGAGAGCGTGCCGATCACGACGATGCGATCGAGCAGATCGGCCGGCGCGGCCTCGGTGGATTCGGGACTTTCGTCCGCGGCGAACGCCGCGACGGGACAGCACAGGCACAGCGAGAGGGCGCGGGACAGCAGATTCGGACGCATGACGGACTCGTGTCGTGGAAACACAAGGCGGCTGGCGTCCGGCGAAACACCGGTGGCTCGCGTGCCTGGAGCGGGTGGACCGCCGCGTTCGTCTCGACGACCGCGGCGGCGATGGCTATTTGGTGAGGATCAGCTTGTCGTTGCGGGTATGGCGCAGGCGATAGCACTCGCCGCCGTGACGGATCAGGACCTCGCGTCCGCCCTGCAGCAGACGCGCGCTGTCGAAGATCGGCATGGCCGGGCCGTCGGCGACGGCGGGCGATGCGTCGACATCGGCGCTGCGGGCACCGTGCGGGCTGTGGGTGACGATCTCGGCGCGGGTCATCGGCGGCGTCCTGCGGGAAGACGCCTCAAATGATAACGATTCTCATTCGCGAGTCAAGCCCGCGACGCCGGGCTCAGGCCGTGGTCGCTTCCAGCCGCCGCCAGACCGGGTCTTCGACGCTCGCGGCCAGATGCAGCGCATCGAGATTCTGCAGCAGTTGTTCGACCCGGCTGGCGCCGAGGATCACCGTGGACACGTGCGGATTGCGCAGGCACCAGGCGATCGCCAGCGGCGCCGGCGGCAGCCCCAGTTCGGCGGCCAGCGCGGTGAAGCGGCGCGCGCGATCGCGACGACGGTTTTCATCGTCGCCGAGCACCATCCGCTGCAGCCAGCCCTGCCCTTCCAGACCGAGACGGGCATCGTCGGGCACGATGTCGTTGTATTTGCCGGTGAGCAGACCCGACGCCAGCGGCGACCAGGTCGTGGTGCCGAGCCCGAGTTCGGCGTACAGCGGCGCGTATTCCAGCTCCACCCGCTGACGATGCAGCAGGTTGTACTGCGGCTGTTCCATCGACGGCGGATGCAGGCCGTGATGCTTCGCGATCTTCGCCGCCTCGCGGATCTGCGCCGGCGACCATTCCGAGGTGCCCCAGTACAGCACCTTGCCCTGGCGGATCAGCACGTCCATCGCCCAGACCGTTTCCTCGATCGGCGTCTCCGGGTCGGGACGATGGCAGAAATACAGATCCAGATAGTCCACGCGCAGGCGCCTGAGCGCGCCGTCGCAGGCGTCGCGCACATGCTTGCGCGAAAGGCCCTTCTGCATCGCCCGCGGATCCTGCGCGGAGCCGAACATCACCTTGCTCGACACCGCGAAACCGTCGCGCGGCAGGCGCAGGTCGGCGATCACGTCGCCCATCACCCGCTCGGCCTCGCCGTCGGCGTAACCCTCGGCGTTGTCGAAGAAATTGATGCCGTGGTCCCAGGCGGCGGCGACCAGCTCGCGGGCGATGCCGCGGCCGACCTGGCGGCCGAAGGTGATCCAGGCACCGAAAGACAGGGCCGAGACATGCAGACCGCTGGCGCCGAGACGTCGATACTGCATGAGCCTGTCCTTGAGATGATCGGGACCGGAAGTGTAGCCGCTCGCCGCATGCATTCCGAAGCCGTGCGCGGCTCGAATGCGCCGCCGATCGAGGCGCAGGCCCGTCGTGGGGATGCGGCGGGTCGAAGCGCGCGGGGTCGTCGTGCCACGCACGCATTCCATGACGCCCCGCAACGGCCTGTTAGACTGCGCGCACTCTTCCTCCGGGGAGTCGCCCATCGGCGCCGCCCAGCGGCCGCGCCGGATCCCGCGTCAACACACTTGGCCGGCAGGCCATGGCGCGGGAGCGGCGGACGCCTTCGACGGCGTCGGCTGCGGGCAAGACCGAAGGCAGGCGTCGCGCCACCCGGGCCGGGCTGCGCGGCGTTTGCCTTCGCGTCCATCCGCGAAGCCCGGCCCCGGAGTCCCCATGGAACCTTCCCTGCTGTCCACGCTCGGCGTCTCCACGATCGCGGTCGCGATCGCCGAGATCGGCGACAAGACCCAACTGCTGGCGCTGCTGCTGGCCGCGCGCTTCCGCCGGCCGCTGCCGATCGTCGCCGGCATCTTCGTCGCGACGATCCTCAACCACGCCGCCGCCGGCTGGCTGGGCGGGCTGATCGCCGGCTGGCTCAGCCCCGACACGCTGCGCTGGCTGGTCGCCGCCAGCTTCGCCGCGATCGGTCTGTGGACGCTCAAGCCCGACCGGATCGATGCCGACGACGCCGCGCTGCCGGCGCGCAACGCCTTCATCGCGACCACGATCGCCTTCTTCCTGGCCGAAATCGGCGACAAGACCCAGATCGCCACCGTGGTCCTGGCCGCGAACGCGCCCCTGCTGTGGCCGGTGGTGCTGGGCACCACGATCGGCATGCTGCTGGCGAACGTGCCGGTGGTGATCCTGGGCAGCCGGTTCGCGGCGAAGCTGCCGCTGCGCGCGGCGCGGATCGCGGCGGCGACGCTGTTTCTCGGGCTCGCGGCGTGGGTCGCGTTCCGCGGCGTGCCGGCCGCGGAAACCCTGCCGGCGGTGCCGACCGCCGCGCAGACGGCCGGCTGACCGCAGGGCTCAGAAATTCGTCTGCGCCCAGTCCGGTACCGGCACCCGTTCGAACTGCTGCCACGACGCCGATCCGCACCACTCGGTACGCAACTGGACGCCGGTGCTGAGGGTGCCGTTGGGCACGGTGGCGCAGAAGTTGACGTTGTGCCGGCTGCGGAAACGGCCGTCGGTGGTGATGAACCATTTCTCGGAATCGCCGCCGTCGCAGTCCCACAGATGCATCGCCTTGCCCGAGCCGGCGCTGCCGCCGGAGATGTCCATGCACTGCACGTTGTTGCCGCGCGGACGCAGTTGGCCTTCGGCGGTGTAGACGTATTGCTGGTCGGAACCGCCGCTGCACAGTTCCTGATCGAGCTGCGCGCCGTTGCCGTAGCCGTTGTTGCGGGTGCCGACGCAGCGCGTGCCCGAGGCGCTGAGCGGGCGCAGGGTGAAATAGCCGGGCAGGCCGCGGCGGGTGCCGACCAGCGGGATGTTCGCGGTCCAGGTCGGCACGAACACGTTCGGGTCCGACAGCGTGTCGGTCACGTCCATGCCGATCGCGGAGACGCCGTGCGCCACCGCGATGTAGGTCGGCGCGTAGTCGGTGCTGACGAAATCGCCGGCCGCGCCCCACAGATGCATCAACTGGCGGTACTGCGCGGCGCGGTTGGCGACGCGCTGGTAGTGATCGCCGGCCTGGACGTTGGCGCAGAACATCTGCGCCGAGGCGGCCGCGGACATGCCGTCCACGGTCCCGGAGATCTCGTCCGGATCGCCGGCGTCGACATCGGGGCACAGGAACGCGGCGGTGGCGCTGCCGCGGATCGCGATCATGTCGGCCATGCCCTGGTTGACCGCGCCGTAGCGGCCGCCGGTGAAGGCGACCACGATCCGCCCGCGCAGGCTGTTCGCGGTCGGCCAGCCGGCCGCGCGCAGTTTCTCGCGCGGGGTCGCGCCGGGCGCGCCTGCGGTCGCGGCGCGCAGGTCCGAATAGCGATACTGGCGCGCGCCGAGCCGGCTGGAGACGAAGCTGTCGAGCGCGTCGATCTTCCACCAGT
>JBIJBH010000016.1:0-18496 GCA_044345315.1 Lysobacteraceae bacterium | reverse complement strand
GTTGCGGCCGCGGGTCACCAGATTGTCGGCGCCGACGGTGAGCTGGCCGCTCCAGGGGGTCCGCCAGCTCAGGCCGAGGCCGAGGCTGCCGAAGCGGTCCTTGCCCGGAGTGTCGACGACTTCGCCGATCACGTTGATGCCGAAGGCGCCGAGGCCGCCGCCGAGGTTGAGCTGGCGCGAGGTCCAGCGGTCGCTGAAGCCGGGGATTTCGGCCGGACTCTGCAGCCGTGCCTTGGCCACCGTGCCGGCGATCGAGACGTAGCCTTCGCGGGGCAGGGCCTTCTGGCTGAAGATGGTGATGTCGTTGAGATCGACCCGGCCGTTGCCGCTGCCGGGGGCGACCCAGCCGGGAAGCGGGGTGCGGCTGCTGCCGGCGCCGACGCCGATCTGGGTGCCGTTGCGCTGGAAGAGCATGGCCGAGCCGCCGTTGCGGCGGGCCGGCACCGAGGCCAGCACGCAGTTGTCGGCGAGGCTGTTGAGTGCGCTGCCCATGCCGAGCTTGCGATCGCACAGCAGGCCAAGCGAGTCGCCATCGCCCAGACCGAAGGCGGAGTCGAGATGGCGGACGCCGAAGCGGGCCAGGGCGCGCGATTTCGCGATGTCCGCGGGCTCCAGCACCACCACCGCCTCGACCGCGCCGCTGGAGCGGTTCCAGACCGGCAGTTCGACCCGCTCGCCCGGCCGCGACTGCGCATGTACGGGACCGATCGCCCCGAGGGCGAGGATCAGCGGCAGCAGTGGGCGGAGAGCGGGGCGCATGGCTGGGGGATCAGACCGCGGGGTTGCGGCCGAGTTCCTGACGGAGTCCTTTGGAAAATCAGGCTAGCAGGTTTATGGTTCTTTAACAATCGAGAAAGACACGCCGATCATGGACGGAAATGTGACCGGAACGGCGATTGCGTCATTGCACCCGGTCCGGACTGGCGTGGCGGGACGGCTGCGGGGCGAACAGGCCGTCGAGGTCGTCCGCGGTATAGCGATAGGCCTGGCCGCAGAACTCGCAGTGGACTTCGACCTGGCCGCCGTTGTCGGCGGCAGCGGCGCGGGATTCGGCCTCGCCGAGGGATTCGAGCACCGCCGAGACCCGTTCGCGCGAGCAGGAGCAGGCGAACCGCAGCGGCTTGTCGCCCAGCAGCCGGACCCCGTCCTCGTGGAACAGCCGGTGCAGCAGCAGGTCGGCCGGGGTGCCCAGCAGTTCGCCCGTCGTCAGGGTGTCGAACAGCAGGCTCGCCCGCTGCCAGCCGTCGGCGTCGCCGCTGTCGCCGGGCAGCTTCTGCAGCATCAGCCCGACCGCGCAGTCGCTGTCCGCGGCCAGCAACAGTCGGGTGGGCAATTGTTCGGACTGGCGGAAGTAGCCCTCGAACGCATCGGACAGACGGTCCGCGTCCAGCGACACCAGGCCTTGATAGCGGGCCGGCTCCTGGCCGCGGGCGCCGGGGTTTTCGACCGTGATCGCCAGCACCGCGTCGGTGCCGAGGTCGCGGAGCGCGTGGGTGTCCCCGTTCGCTTGATCGTTTCCTTCGTCTTCGGCGAGCCGTGCGATCCCGCGCAGGGTGCCGGCGCCGGTGCACTCGGCGAAGAGGGTGCGCAGGGCGCCGTCGCCGCGCAGTTGCACCGACAGCCGGCCTTCGACCTTCACATGGCCGGTGAACAGTGCCGAAGCCGCGGCCGCTTCGCCGAGCAGCGCCGCGACCCCGGCGGGGTAGTCGGCGCGGCCGCGGATCTGCGCCCAGGTGGCGTCGAGGCGGACATGCACGCCGCGGACGCCAGCCTGATCGAGCAGGAAGCGAGTGAGAAGGTCGGGGCGGGGCGCAAGGGTCATGGCGGGGGGCTGGGTGATGGATGGGGGCGGGGCCGGGTCGCCCGCGGCGACGACAGCCGCGGGTTCGCCGATAATGCCGCCCGGCCGCAAGTTCCGGCGGACGGCATCGCAGGCAGGGGAGACGGACACAAGATGGGGCAGCCGGTCGAAGAATCAAACCCCGGGGAAGCGAACCCCGTCGCGTCGGTGCGGCCGGCGCGGGTCCGCGGGCGGGTGCGCTGGCTGCGCTGGATCTTCCTGTGGCTGCCGCTGCTGTTCGTGCTGACCACGGTGCTGCAGGTGGCGGTGCTGCGCTTCGTCGACCCGCCGCTGACCGCGTTCATGATCGGCCGCTACATCGAGGCCTGGAACGACGGCGACCGCGGCTTCGCCATCGCCTACGACTGGCGCGACGCCGACGAGATCTCGAAACAACTGCCGCTGGCGCTGGTGGCGGCCGAGGATCAGCGCTTCCCCGTCCACGACGGCTTCGATTTCGAGGCGATCGAGAAGGCGCGCAAGCACAACGCCAAGGGGCGCAAGGTGCGCGGCGCGAGCACGATCAGCCAGCAGCTGGCGAAGAATCTGTTCCTGTGGCGCGGCAGCGGCTGGACCCGCTGGGCGCGCAAGGGGCTGGAGGTCTGGTACACGCTGCTGATCGAGACCCTGTGGCCGAAGCAGCGGATCCTCGAGGTCTACGCCAACGTGATCGAATACGGCGATGGCGTCTACGGCGCCCAGGCGGCGGCGCGTCGGTACTTCGGCAAGGACGCATCGAAGCTGTCCGCGGCCGAGGCCGCGCGGCTGGCCGCGGTGCTGCCCAACCCACGCAAGTACAGCGTCGCCAAGCCCGGCCCCTACGTGCAGCGCCGGACCCGCGCGATCCAGCGCCAGATGCGGGCGCTGGGCGGCCCGGCCTACCTGACGTTCGATTGAGCGCCGCGGCGGGGTCGTCCACATGAAGAACTACCCTATGCCCATGTCCGCCGAACGCCTGACCGTCCTCGTCGCCGCCTTCAACGAGGCCGACGCCCTGCCCGCGCTGCAGCCGCGAATCGCCGCCGTGCTCGATGGGCTGGCCGCAGACGGCATCGAGGGACACATTCTTTATGTGGACGACGGCAGCCGCGACGGCACCTGGCCGGTGCTGGAGCGGATCGCCGCCGCCGATCCGCGGGTCTCGCTGCTGCGGCTGAGCCGCAACTTCGGCAAGGAGGCGGCGCTGACCGCCGGCCTGGACCTGATCGAGGCCGGCGCCGCGATCCTGCTCGACGCCGACGGCCAGGATCCGCCGGAGCTGATCCCGCAGTTCGTCGCGAAATGGCGCGAGGGCTACGACGACGTGCACGGCACCCGCACCGGCCGCGACGGCGAGGGCTGGTTCAAGCGCGTCACCGCGCACGCCTTCTACCGGGTGATGCAGCGGCTGTCGCGGACCCCGATTCCGACCGATACCGGCGATTTCCGCCTGCTGTCGCCGCGCGCGCTGGCCGCCCTGCGCCAGTTGCGGGAGCGTCACCGTTTCATGAAGGGCCTGTTCGGCTGGGTCGGGTTCGAGCGCGTCGCCATTCCCTACCGCCGCGGCCCGCGGATCGCCGGGCGCACCAAGTTCAACGCCTGGCGGCTGTGGAACTTCGCCCTCGATGGCATCACCAGTTTTTCGACCGCGCCGCTGCGCGCGGCCACCTACCTCGGCCTGATGACCGCGGGCCTGGCCTTCGTCTACGCCGCCTGGATCGTGGTCAAGGCCCTGTTCTGGGGCGACCCGGTGGCCGGCTGGCCCAGCCTGATGACCGTGATCCTGCTGCTCGGCGGGGTGCAGCTGATGGCCCTGGGCGTGATCGGCGAATATCTCGGCCGGCTGTACGAGGAATCCAAGCAGCGGCCGCTGTATCTCGTGGATCGCTGGCGGCCCGCGGCAGGCGTATCCTTGCCGGACACCGCCGCCGCAGGAGAACGCCCCGATGCGTACCGTCCGACAGCTGCTGGATGCGAAATCCCCCGCGATCCACGCGATCGCCCCTGACGTCCCCGTCCTCGACGCCATCCGGCTGATGGCCGAGGCCCACATCGGCGCGGTCCTGGTGATGGACGGCCCGCAACTCGTCGGCATCCTCTCCGAGCGCGACTACGCGCGGAAGGTCGTGCTCCAGGGCCGCGCCTCCGCCGACACCCCGGTGCGGGACATCATGACCTCGCGGGTGCTGACCGCGACCTCCGCCGATACGTCCGACCGCTGCATGCAGGTGATGACCGAACACCGCATCCGTCACCTGCCGGTGCTCGACGGCGACGATGTGGTCGGCGTGATCTCGATCGGCGACCTGGTCAAGGCGGTGATCGAGGACCAGCGGGCGGAGCTGGATTCGCTGCAGCGGTATATTGCAGGATAGCGGCCGGAGACCGCTTCGCCGGCAGTGCGTCGAACACGACCGCGGAGCGGATTTCCCGACATGCCGCCGGGACTGCGATTGTGGACAGCCTGCGATTCGAGACAGCCCGCGCTGCGTCCGCGGCCTGCGGCCTGTCGTCGCCGCGTGTTACGTTCCTGCCGCAGAGCGCCGGCGAGACCGACGCGTTCCGCTCCGACAAGAGGATTTTCATGAACATCCGCCGCACCCTCGCCGCTGTCGTCCTCGCATCCGTCATCGCACCTGTTGCCTGGGCAGCCGGCCCGTCCGCACCGGCCCGTTCGGTCGCGACGCAGGCCGCGACCCCCGCCGAGCGCGCCGCGGCGATCCGCGGGTTCGTGCTGAAGTGGGGCGACTACGCCCGCGACGTCTACGGCGTCGACGTGAAGACCTGGAGCCGGCGGCTGGTGCCGCAGTTCGCCCACGGCGATGCGGCGAATCTGCGCGAGGCGCTGCGGCGCGAGACGTTCGAGGGTGCGATGGCCGCGCTGGACGGGATCGGTCACCGGGTGTCCGACGACCGCGTGCTGAACACGCTCGCGGCGCTGCCGCCGGGCCCGCTGCGGGAGACGCCGCGGCTGGTCGCCAAGGCGCTCGGCGACACCACCCAGGATCTGGTCTACACCCCGATCACGCCCTGCCGCATCGTCGACACCCGCAACACCGTGCTCGGGGCGATCGCGGCCAACAGCACGCGCAGTTTCCTGACCGCCGGCGTCTCCAGCTTCACCAACCAGGGCGGGAGCGCGACCAACTGCGGCATGAACACCGAGGCGCCGACCGCGGTCGCGCTCAACGTCACCGCGGTGACGCCGACGCTCGCCGGGTTCGCGACCGTCTATCCGTTCGGCACCACGCGGCCGGATACGGCCAGCGTGAACTACGCGGCCGGACAGATCATCAACAACGCCATCATCACGCCGATCCCGACCCCGGTCTCGACCTTCGACTTCACGATCTACACCTTCGGCCAGGCGCATTACGTGGTGGACATCGTCGGCTACTTCGACAATCCGCGGTCCTCGCCGGTGCAATGCACCAATACGGCGGTGACCACGGTCGCCATTCCGGCCGGGGGCACCAACACCGCGACCGCTGCCGCGACGTGTCCGGCGGGCTACGGCGACGCCGGCGTGAACTGCGAATCCAACTCCTTCGACATGCCGCTGGTGTTCGTGTCCGGGATCTCCTGCTCGGCGAAAAACAACGGCAGCACCACGGCCAGTCTGAGCGCCTCGCGGCGCTGCTGCCGCATTCCGGGGCGTTGATGCGCGATGACCTGCGCCGGGCGGGCTGTCCCGCCCGGCGCTGCGACGATTACCGTCCCGACATGACCTGCGCCATCACCGCGATGTAGTGGCAGACGCTGCCGGCGATCACGAACATGTGCCAGATCGCGTGGGCGTAGGGCAGCCGCGGGTGGTGATAGAAATACGTGCCGAGCGTATAGGCCACGCCGCCGCCGAGCAGCCAGCCGAATGTCCAGGCGTCGAGCGCCTGCATCGTGGGTTTCGCGGCGAACACGATCAGCCAGCCCATCGTGATGTAGATCAGGGTCGACAGCCGGTGGAAGCGGCCGGTGTAGAACAGCTTGAAGATCACGCCGCAGAACGCCAGCGCCCAGATCGTGCCGAACAGCCACCAGCCGACCGGACCGCGCAGGCCGATCAGGGTGAACGGGGTGTAAGTGCCGGCGATCAGCAGATAGATCGCGCAGTGATCGAAGACCTTGAGCCGGCCCTTGGCGACCGGGTGCTGGATCGCGTGATACAGGGTGGAGGCGACGTACAGCAGCAGCAGGGTGATGCCGAAGACGATCGCGGCAGCGAGCTGCCAGCCGTCGCCGAACAGGGCGGCGAGGGTGATCAGGACCGCGCCGCCGGCCAGGGCCGCGGTGGCGCCCAGGCCGTGGGTGAGGGCGCTGGCGATCTCCTCGCGGACGGTCTCGATGCGGTCGGTCATCCCGCGACCATGCCCGGGCGGACTAGTGCAAACATTCCAGACGCCGGGCGGGGCGCCGCGGGCTGTGCGATCATGCCCCGGTTTCCGCGCTGCGCCGTCATGATCGTCTCCCATCTGCACCGCTTCATCTTCGTCGCCATGCCCAAGACCGGCACCCATTCGGTGCGTCAGGCGCTGCGCGAGCACCTGGGACCCGACGACATCGAGCAGGTCGGGCTGTTCGTGAACAAGCGGTTTCCGTTCGACGACATCGCCCAGATCCGCCACGGTCACCTGAGCGTGCGCCAGGTCCGGCCGTATCTTGGCGACGCGGTCTGCGACGGGTATTTCAAGTTCAGCTTCGTGCGCAATCCGTTCGACCGTTTCGTGTCCTACTGCGCGTTCATGACCCGCCAGTACGGCGCCTTCGAGCGCGACCCGCAGGGCACGATGCGCAGGATCCTGTTCGAACTCAAGCCGCACGACCACGTGCACTTCCAGCCGCAGCACACGCTGCTGACCGACGCCGACGGCGCGATCGAGATGGATCTCGTCGGCCGCGTCGAGCGCATGCAGGACGACTACGATGCGGTCTGCGCGCGGATCGGCATCCCCTCGCGCGCGCTCGACAAGGTCAACAGCTCCAAGCGCGGCGACTATCGTCAGTATTACGACCAGGCCCTCATCGACGCCGTGACCGAGCTGTACCGCCGCGATCTGGAACTGTTCGGTTATTCGTTCTGAGCGTCGTCGATCCGAGAATGCCCATGGCCCACGACCCCTACGCCAATCCGCGCAAGACCACCTCGATCCGCCGGCTCGGGCCGGTCGACATCGCCGCGCTCAAGGCCGCGGTGCTGGCGATCCCGGAAGCGGTCTGGGACGCGGAGAACGCCGGCAAGCCCAATCGTTTCGAAGCGCTGGACAGGACCCGGCACATCGTCTTCCGCTTCGTCGACAGCGTGCGCGACTGGCGAGGTTCGCACGATCGCCCGGCCTGGGCCGAATGGCGGGCGCTGATCGAGCCGGTGCTGCAGCGCGCGGTCGCGCCCTACGCCTACGCCAACGGGGTGTTTCCGCGGGTGATGCTGGCGCGGATGGCGGCCGGTGGCGAGATCAAGCCGCATCGCGACGCCAACGCCGCGGCGAAATGGCCGCACAAGATCCACGTGCCGCTGCTGACCAACGACAGGGTCACTTTCTACGTCGACGGCGTCGGTTATCACCTGCCCGAGGGCGAGGCGGCCGAAGTCAACAACATGGGCGTGCACGCAGTAAAGAACGACGGCGACAGCGACCGCATCCATCTGATCTTCGAGTATTACGACGCCGACCAGCCGGAGCCGGAGTGGTTGGCGCGGGTGACCGCGGGGGCGTAAGAGCCTTGCCTTGACCACTCTCGCCATCGATCCGGATGACAGCGACACGATCGCGTTGGTCGATGCGATCCGCGGCAGGCTGGATCGGGTGAATGACACGCTTCGCGGGTCCGGGCACGGCAATGAAGAATGGACATCGCGCATCAAGAGGGAACTGGTTGCGCTGGGCAAGTCCCATGGCGTCTACGCATGCGCCTCCGGCGTCGAAGTTGCGGATCACGGAGAGTGGTTGTACGACGTGTGCTGGCTCCGTTACGTCGCTTCGCCGGAACGTCTGATCGCTGGCATGCCTCTCGCGCTGGAATGCGAGTGGAGGACGGACGGTGGTCATGTCTGGATCATGGAAGATTTCCAGAAAATCTGCCTTGCGCGGGCCGAGATCAAGTGGATGGTGTGCCAGGGCCGGGATGACGAGGCATGCAGGAGCATCGGGGACCTGTTGGCGCGCCAGGCAATGCTCTTGCGGAGTGCGACGGATGGCCGCTATTTCCTGTCCTGCTGGAACGCGCGGGAAGGACGGTTCGCGCACGCCGCGCTCGATACCGACAGCGGGCGGCTGCGGTCGCTCGACGATGCGCTGTCTGCTCGCCCGGGGTGCGTCTAGAGTCGATTCAATCGCCGCACCCGGTTCAGCCGCCGGCGGATGCTGCGGTCGTCGTCGAACAGATATTCCTCGACTTCCACCTGCATGCCGTCCGCCGCCGCGAACACCTCGCGCATCGCGTAGAGCCGGCCGTTGCCTTCGAAGGCCAGCCAGCGTTCGCCGTCGCGCACCACCTTGATCGCCGAAACCGACGGGATGATGGCCTGCAGCGCGTCGGCATCGAGCAGTTTCATCGCCAGCAGCGTGTCGCGATGCGCGCGCAGCGCCTCGGCGCGGGCGCGGGTGGCTTCGAGCGCGGTCTCGCGATCGATGCGGTGGATCGGTTCGAGTGCCGCCAGCGGCACCCGGACGATGCGCTTGTCGCGACGCTTGCGGTGGATGTCGAGCACGACCTTGGCCATGTAGGCGTCCTTGTGGTCCATGTGCGCGACTTCGCTGCGCTTGCCGAGCAGATAGCGCCACCAGGTCGCGAGCGTCGCGCGCATGCCGCCGTCCGGACTCAGTCGAAGCTCACCGCGTGCGCATGCTCGCGGGTGGCGAGGAAGGTCACCCCCGGCGCGCGCTCCTGCGCCAGCTGCAGATTCACCCGCGTCGGCGCGAGATAGACCAGCTGTCCGGCGGCGTCGAGCGCGAGGTTCAGCGCGTGCTTGTCCCGGAACTCCTCCAGCTTCTTCGCGTCGTCGCAGCGGATCCAGCGCGCGGTCGCGACCTGGACCTGCTCGAAGCTCGCATCGACGCCGTATTCGTCCTTGAGCCGGTAGGCGACCACGTCGAACTGCAGCAGACCGACCGCGCCGAGGATCAGGTCGTTGCTCATCAGTGGGCGGAAGAACTGGGTCGCGCCTTCTTCCGACAGCTGCGCCAGACCTTTCTGCAGCTGCTTGAGCTTGAGCGGGTCGCGCAGGCGCGCGCGGCGGAACAGTTCCGGGGCGAAGTTCGGGATGCCGGTGAACGAGAGATTCTCGCCTTCGGTGAAGCTGTCGCCGATCGAGATGGTGCCGTGATTGTGGATGCCGATCACGTCGCCGGGCCAGGCGCTTTCGGCGATCTCGCGGTCGCTGGCCATGAAGGTCAGGGCGTTGGCGAGTTTGATCTCCTTGCCGGTGCGCGGATGGAACGCCTTCATGCCGGCGCTGAACTTGCCCGAGCAGATCCGCATGAACGCGACCCGGTCGCGGTGCTGCGGGTCCATGTTGGCCTGGATCTTGAACACGAAGCCGGTGAGTTTTTCCTCGGTCGGCGCGACGTCGCGGCCGGTGGTGGCGCGCGCCTTCGGCGCCGGCGCGTGTTCGACGAAGAAGTCCAGCAGCAGCTGCACGCCGAAGTTGTTGACCGCCGAGCCGAAGAACACCGGCGTCTGTTTGCCGGCGAGATAGGCGTCCTTGTCGAACGGATGCGAGGCGCCTTCGACCAGTTCGAGCTCCTCGCGCAGTTCGGCGAGCATCTGCGCGCCGATCCGCGCTTCGAGCGCGGGGTCGTCGATCGAGGCGAAGATGGTCGAATCCTGACGGGTGAAATTGCGGCCCGCTTCATACAGGTGCACTTCGCCGGTGAGCAGATGCACGACGCCCTTCAGGCGCTGGCCCATGCCGATCGGCCAGGTGATCGGCGCGCACTGGATGCCGAGCACCGATTCCACTTCGTCGAGCAGATCGATCGGCGGTTTGCCCTCGCGGTCGAGCTTGTTGATGAAGGTCATGATGGGCGTGTCGCGCAGGCGGCAGACTTCCATCAGCTTGATGGTCCGCTCCTCGACGCCCTTCGCGACGTCGATGACCATCAGCGCCGAGTCGACCGCGGTGAGCACGCGGTAGGTGTCCTCGCCGAAGTCGGCGTGGCCGGGCGTGTCGAGCAGGTTGACGATCCGGTCCTCGTAGGGGAACTGCATCACCGAGGACGTGACCGAGATGCCGCGCTCCTTTTCCAGCGCCATCCAGTCCGAGGTCGCGTGGCGCGCGGCCTTGCGGCCCTTGACCGACCCGGCCATCTGGATCGCGCCGCCGAACAGCAGCAGCTTTTCGGTCAGGGTGGTCTTGCCGGCGTCGGGGTGGGAGATGATCGCGAAGGTGCGGCGTCGGGCGGTCTCGCGCGCGACCTCGGTGAGGATTTCGGACATGGCGAACAGGCGCCGAGGGCGCCCGGGAAGCGAAGGGAAGGGCGCGATTATAGCGGCCGGGGCGTCGTCGGGCCGGGCGACGTTCAGGGCGCCGGCGTCGGCTCGCTGAAGCGCAGCAGGCCCCCGGGGCCGGACATCCGGAACGGGACCGATTCCAGGCGCATGCCGCGGTTGACCTGGACCGCGAAATGCAGGTGCGGGCCGGTCGTGAAGCCGGTGTCGCCGGAGCGGCCGATGACCTCGCCGCGGCGCACGCGCTGGCCCGGGCGCACCAGCACGCCGCCGGTGTCCAGGTGCGCGTACAGCGCCATGCTGCCGTCCTCGTGCACGATGCGGACGAAGTTCGCGCGGGCGATGTCCTCGCCGCCGCGCCCGCCGCCGGTGTGGCCGGCCTCGGTTTCCATCACGATCCCGGCCCGCGCGGCGACCACCGGGGTGCCGATGTCGGCGGCGAAATCCACGCCGTAGCGGTTCTCGGGATCGCTGTGGCTGTAGCGGCCGCCCCAGCCCTGCTCGATCCGCAGCGGCGCGTCGGGCAAGGGGTAGGCGTAATCCGCGTCCTGCGCCTGCGCGGCCGGGTCGCCGCGCATCACGTCGAGCTGGAAGTGCGCGGTCGTGGTGCCGGGCAGCCGGGTCAGCAGGCGCCGGCCGTAGCCGGGGATCACGCTCGCCACCGGCAGCGCCGGATCCGCCCCGGGGATCGCGTGATCGGTCGGGGACAAGTGCACCTCGATCGGCCCGGCCAGCAGGTTGTCGGCCCAGGCCTCGATCCGGTCGCCGCGGTGCTCGAACCGCAGTCGTGCCGCCTCGGCGCCGGTGCTCGCCGGTTCGCTGCGTGCTTCGGCGGGTGTGGCCGGCGGCGGCGACGCGACCACCGGCGGCGCCGGACGTTCGACCCGGCCGTCGCGCCAGCGGAAGAAATCGGTCGCCAGCGCCGCCCCGGCGCAGGCGCCGACCACGATCGCCAGCAGCAGCGCCGGGCGCACGGGGCTCACCGGCAGGCGCGATCCAGGCGCAGCGCCACGGCGATGTCGCGCAGGTCGAAAGCGGCGACCGACGTGTCGTCGTGGACCGCGAACAGGGCGCCGGCCGGGAAGCGCCGGGTCGGCGCGGTGCGCAGGGCGATGCCGTCGGTGGCGCCCACGGTGCCGCCGGTGAAACTGCCGACCCGCTCGAGAGTCTTGCGGTCGAAGAAATGGAACACGGTCAGCGGCGAGAGCTGGTCCACCGCGACCCAGTAGCCGCGATCGCGACGACAGGTCCACAGCGCCACGCCTTCGGCCTCGAAAGCGAAGATGTCCTCGGGGATGTAGCGGCCGGTCGCGCGCCCGGCGAAGGTGTATTCGCGCAGGGTCGAATGCGGCTGGTATTCGTCGGCGATCAGCAGCCGGTCGTGCGCGGGATCGCCGGCGATCGATTCCACGATCCGCAGCGCGTTGGCGTCGTCGGTGGCGCCGAAGCTGCCGAGCGCTTCGGCGCGCAGCGCGCCGTCGGCGTCGAACCGCAGCCGATAGCGGCGCACGCGCTGGCTCAACTCCTCCAGCTTCGGCAACACGTCGAAGCGCTCGCCGTACATGAAGCTGTCGGTGACGAAGGCCTCGATACCGTCGGCCTGCGGGTTCAGCCACAGCCCGTAGGGCGCGCGCAGGGTGTCTGCGCCGAAACTGCCCAACGGGCGCAATTCCGGCAGTGCGAACACCTGCACCCGGCGGTTGTCGCGCTCGACCACGAACAGCCGGTCGTCGAGTACCGCGATCCCGTTGGGGCGCTTGAACTGTCCGAGCGCTTCGCCCTTGCCGCCGACCTCGCGCAGGCGCTGTCCGCTGTCGGCGTCGAACACCACCAGGCGGTGGCCGGACTTGGCGGTGGCGATCAGCCAGGTGCTGCCGTCGGGATGCAGCCAGGTGGCGAGGGAGTCGAGTTCCTCGCCGGGCTGAGGCGGGGAGATATAGCGTTCGCCGACGATCCGGGGCGGGGCGGCCTGCGCCGTCGCGCCCGGCGTGGCGGCGCGGGCGGGGGCCGGCAGGAGGGCGGCGAGCGAACAGGACAGGACCAGGAGCAGGGCCGGCAGCGGCCCGGAAGACAGGATGCGCATACCCCGGAGTATCGCCCGAACCCGCACCGGGAGGACAGGCCGCGGCCGGCTGCGTCTCCCATCGCTTCATCCGCATGAAGCGATTGACAAGCGCCCGAAACCTGGTGCAAGCTGCGGCCATCCATCAAGACCGGCTGAGGGACAGGCCCGAAGACGCCGGGGCAACCTGATGGTGATGCGCGCGAAGCGTGCGTTGCCGTGAAGGTGCCAACTCCTGCGGGGACCGAGCGTCCGCCGGAAGATGGTTGCGCGATGCGGCAGCGTCAGGCCGTTCGCTCAGCGATGTTCGGTCTCCCGCGGGCTGATGGGCCCTTTCGCTCCCGGAGACCGCCATGACCTTCGCCGCTCTCGCCACGTCGTCCGCCGCCGCGCGCGCCGACGCCGTGCTCTACGACTGTCGCCCCTCTGCCCGCATCGATGCCGCGCCGGTCGCGCTGCGCGGCAGGCTCCCGGCGCGCCTGCGCCTGCGCCATGCCGGCGAGCGCGAGGTGACGATCGCCTGGGAACTGGTCGGCCCCGCCGACGCGCCGGTGGTGCTCGCCGCCGGCGGCATCTCCGCGCATCGTCACGTGCTCGCCAGCGAGGCTTTTCCCGAGCCGGGCTGGTGGCAGACCCAGAGCGGCGTCGGCCTCGATACCGCGAAGGTGCGGATACTGGCGATCGACTGGCTCGGCGCCGACGGCAGCCTCGATGCCCCGATCGACAGCGCCGATCAGGCCGATGCGATCGCCGCGGTGCTCGATGCGCTGGGCATCGACGCGGTCGCGGCCTTCGTCGGCAGTTCCTACGGCGCGATGGTCGGGCTGCAGTTTGCCGCGCGGCATCCGCGCCGGGTCGGGCGTCTGCTCGCGATCAGCGGCGCGCATCGTGCGCATCCTTTCGCCAGCGCGTGGCGCGCGCTGCAGCGCCAGGCGGTGGCGCTGGGCCAACTGCAGTGCGACGAAGCGCAGGGACTGGCGCTGGCGCGGCAACTGGCGATGCTGAGCTACCGCACGCCGGCGGAATTCGCCGAGCGCTTCGACGCCGAACCGACCCTCGTCCACGGCCGTCTGCGCGTGGCCGCCGAGGACTATCTCGAACACTGCGCCGCGACCTGGGTCGCGCGCACCTCGCCGACCGCGTTCCTGCGCCTGTCCGAATCGATCGATCTGCATCGCGTGGACCCGCGCACGGTCGCGGTGCCGACCACGGTGGTCGCGATCGCCGAGGACCGGCTGGTGCCGCTGGAGGATCTGTTCGCGCTGGCCGAGCTGTTGCCGCAGGGCGAGATCCGCGTGCTGCGCTCCAAGTTCGGTCACGACGCCTTCCTCACCGAGACCCTGGAGATCGGCGCGATCCTCGGGCGCACGATCGACAGTGTCCTCGACGAATGCCAGGGAGGTGCCGCATGAGCGCGCCGCGCATCCCCCGGCCGCAGGCCGCGACCCGCGCGGTGCGCGCGGGCATCGATCGCGACACCGCCTTCGGCGCGGTCACGCCGCCGCTGGTGCTGTCCTCGAATTTCAGCTTCGCCGGCTTCGGCGAGAAGCGCCAGTACGACTACACCCGCAGCGGCAATCCGACCCGCGATCTGCTGGCCGAAGCGCTGGCCTCGCTGGAGGGCGGCAGCGGCGCGGTGGTGACTTCGACCGGGATGTCCGCGATCACCCTGCTGCTGCACGCGCTGCTCGAACCCGGCGACACCCTGGTGGTGCCGCACGATGCCTACGGCGGCAGCTGGCGGCTGTTCAACGCGCTGGCGAAGAAGGGCGCGTTCTCGCTGCGCACGATCGATTTCACCGACCCGCGCGCGCTGGCCGAGGCGCTGGCGGTCGGCCCGGCGGTGGTCTGGATCGAAACCCCGTCGAACCCGCTGCTGCGGATCACCGATCTGCGCTTCGTGATCGACGCCGCGCACGCCGCCGGGGCGAAGACCGTGGTCGACAACACTTTCCTCTCGCCGGCGCTGCAGACGCCGATCGCCTTCGGCGCCGATTACGTGGTGCATTCCACCACCAAGTACATCAATGGCCACAGCGATGTGGTCGGCGGCGCGGTGGTGGCGAAGGACGCCGAAGCGCATACGCAGCTGGTGTGGTGGGCGAACGCGCTGGGCCTGACCGGCGCGCCGTTCGACAGCTTCCTCACCCTGCGCGGCCTGCGCACCCTGGATGCGCGGCTGCGCGTGCATCAGGAGAACACGCAGGCGCTGGTCGAGCTGCTGCACGGGCATGCCGCGGTGCGCGCGCTGCACTGGCCAGGGCTGGAGACGCATCCGGGGCACGCCATCGCCGCGCGTCAGCAGAAAGGCTTCGGCGCGATGCTCAGTCTCGAACTGGAAGGCGGCGAGGCGGCGGTGCGCGCCTTCGTCGACGGGCTGGAATATTTCACCCTCGCCGAATCCTTGGGCGGGGTCGAGAGCCTGATCGCGCATCCGGCGACGATGACCCACGCCGCGATGAGCGCCGAGGCGCGCGCCGCCGCCGGGATCTGCGACGGCCTGCTGCGGCTGTCGGTGGGCATCGAGCAGGCCGAGGATCTGCTTGCCGACATCGCCGCCGCGCTGGAGCGCGCGCTGGCGGTCGCGGACGCCGGCAGCGCGTACAAACGCGCGCGGGCGCTGGCGCCGGCATGAGCGCGGTCGTGGCCGAAACGCGCGCCGCGACGATCGCGCCGCGCACGACGCCTGCGCCCGCGCGAGTGGCCCTGCTCGGCACCGGCACGGTCGGCCGCGCGGTGCTGGCGCGACTCGCCGCCTGGGACGACACCCCGTTCGGCGCGCGCCTGTCGCTGAAGCACGTCGCCAATTCGCGTGCGGTGCTGCGGCGCGCGGCCGACGGCGCCTGGCGGCCGGGCGATGGCGCGCCGCCGGCGCTGGATGCGCTGCCGCGCACGCTCGGCGAGGGCGGCGTGCGGATCGTGATCGACGCCACCGCCAGCGACGCGGTCGCCGAACGTCACGCCGAGTGGCTGCGCCGCGGCATCCATGTGGTCACCGCCTGCAAACTGGGCCAGGGCACCGCGCTCGAACGTTGGCGTGGCATCCACACCGCGCAGCGCGCCGGCGATGCCCTGTACGGCGACAGCGCCACGGTCGGTGCCGGGCTGCCGCTGCTGCGTTCGATCCGTGCCCTGCAGGCCGGCGGCGACCGCATCCACGCGATCGCCGGCGTGCTCTCCGGCTCGCTGGCCTGGCTGTTCCATCACTACGACGGCCTGCGCCCGTTCTCCGGCTTCGTGCGTCAGGCCCGCGACGCCGGCTACACCGAGCCCGATCCGCGCGACGATCTCAGCGGCGAGGACGTGCGCCGCAAACTGCTGATCCTGGCCCGCGCCGCCGGCGTCGCGCTGGAGAGCGACGCGGTCGCCGTGCGCTCGCTGGTGCCGCCGGACCTCGCGACGCTGCCGGCCGCGGATGTCGACGCCGCGCTGCCGGCGCTCGACGCGCCGCTGCGCGAACGCTACGCCGATGCCTACAAACGCGGCGAGAAACTGCGCTTCATCGCCCGGCTGCAGGACGGGCGGGCGAGCGTCGGACTCGAATCGCTGCCGATCGATCATCCGCTGGCCGGCGGCGCCGGCACCGACAACCGGGTCGCGATCTGGTCGGACCGCTATCGCGACCAGCCGCTGCTGATCCAGGGCCCCGGCGCCGGCGCCGAAGTCACCGCCGCCGCGCTGCTGGACGACGCGCTGGAGATCGCCGCGCGCGCGACGCCGCGCTGAATCGTGCGCCGCCGAACCGTTCGCCTCCCAATCATCGGGCGCGGAGCCCGGCGCTCACGCCGCCGCGCTGCGCCGCGGGGCGAAATACGCCTCCATCGGCTCCGGTCGGTGCAGGTAGTAGCCCTGGGCATGATCGACGCCGAGCGCGCGCAGGGTCGACCATGCGGTTTCGTTCTCGACGTGCTCGGCGATCGTGCGTTTGCGCAGCACATGCGCGACTTCGGTGATCGAGCGCACCACCGCGGAGGAGAGTTCGGAGTCGCCGAGGTTGCGCACGAAGCTGCCGTCGATCTTGAGGTAATCCACGTCCAGCGAACGCAGGTAGTCGAACGAGCAGAAGCCGGTGCCGAAGTCGTCGAGCGCGAACGCGCAGCCCAGCGCGTGCAGCTCGGCGATCAAGTCGCCGGCGCGGGCCAGATCGCGCACCGCGCTGGTTTCGGTGATCTCGAAACACAGTTTGCGCGCCGGCACCGGGCTGCGCCGCACGCGTTCGGCGAGGAACGCGCGGAAACCGTCGTCGACCATCGAAGCGGCGGTGAGATTTATCGCGCACAGGCCGGTGCGCGCGGCCGCGTCCGGATGCGACTCCAGCCAGCCGAGCGCCAGTTCGACCACATGGCGGTCGAGCGCGACGCCGAGATGGAAGCGTTCGGCGGCGGGGATGAACTGCGCCGGCGACAGCGTTGGCCCACCGCGCGATTCGCGCATCCGCAGCAGCACTTCGTAGTGCAGCCCGTCGGGGTCGGCGCCGGCCAGCGGCGCGATCGACTGGCAGTGCAGTTCGAACAGCCCGCGATCCAGCGCTTCGCGAATGCGCAGCGCCCAGCGCATGGTCTCGGTGCGTTCGTGCAGCGCGTCGGGGCCTTCGCCGGCGAGACAGACGCGGTTGCCGCCCTGTTCCTTGGCGGTGAGGCATGCGGTGTCGGCCAGCGCCAGCGCGTCGGCGTAGCGGGTTTCGCCGCCGCGCAGATGCGCCAGGCCGATGCTCGCGGTGGCGTTGAGCACGCGGCCGTGCCAACCGACGCGGTAGTGCTCGATCGCGGCCCGGATGCGTTCGGCGTCGGCCTGCGCCTGCGCCGGTTCGCCTTCGAGCAGCAGCGCGAACTCGTCGCCGCCGATGCGGAAGGCCTCGCCGTGCGGCGCGGTCTCGGCGCGCAGCAGCGAAGCGACGCCGTGCAGCAGCGCATCGCCGGCGGCGTGGCTGGCGGTGTCGTTGACGATGCTCAGATGATCCAGGTCGAGATAGGCCAGACTCCACGGCCGCTGGCCGTGGGCGAGCGCGGCGCGCACCGCGCTCTCGAACGCGGCCCGGTTGGGCAGGCCGGTGGCCTCGTCCATGGTCGCGCGGCGCAGCGCGCGCCGGTTGGCGGCGCGTTCCTGCGAGGTGACGGCCATCAGCATCTGCGGAATGATCGCGTACACGCACATCGAGCCGAGCAGGATCGCGGCGTCGAGGTGATCGCGCGGCGCCGGGAAGCCGGCGATCCCGAACCCGGCGAAGGCGGTCATCAGCAGCACCGCGCCCGCGGTGCCGGCGATGGTCCACAGCGGTTCGAAGCGCACCGCCGACCACAGCAGCAGCGCGACCGGCAGCGCCATCAGCCCGTAGACATAGGCGCTGTTGTTGTCGCCGGCCAGATGGATCAGCAGCCAGGCCAGGCCGACGGCGAGCAGCCAGAGGCCCTTTTCGCGCGACGAGGCGTCCGCGGCGGCGTTGCGCCCCTGCTGCAGCGGATGCCCCGCGGGCAAAGTGAGGTAGAGGATCAGCGGGCCGAGCGCGACCATCGCCAGCAGATCGCCCATCGCCCATTTCGCGAACGCCGCCCAGAACCCGGTCTGCGGCATCATGTCCGCCACGATCAGTCCGGTCGCCCCGATCAGCCCCGACACCGCGGACATGACGGCGCCGCCGCCGAGCAGGGCGAAGCCGTTGCGCAGGCTCATCCGCTCGTCGCCGTCGATCCAGCGCCGGCAGACCGCCCAGGCCGCAAGCATGCCGAACACGTTGCTGGCCAGCGAGAACGGCACGAACGCGAGCGGCACCGGCGCCAGCAGCAGATGCAGCACCAGCAGCGGCGCGATCGGCAACAGGGCCCAGCGCGGGCCGTAACGCAGGGCGAGGGCGAACCCGATACCCGCCGGCGGCCACAGCAGCGTGACTTCGCCGTGCCCGCTGACCAGCGCGGTCGCGTACAGGGCGCCCAGCAGGTAGAGCAGCGAGTACAGGCCGAAACGCAACATCGGGCGGTCCCCATTCCTCCCGGTCGGATGTCGAGTGTACGCCCGGCCGGGCGCGGCGCAACGTGCCGCCCCCGGGGGGCCGCCGCGAACCTGCAACGCGGCCGTCACCGGGCTGCCATGCGGGCCGCCAAGACTCTGCGGCTTGTCCGTCCGCCTCTCCGGAAACACATGACCAAGACCCCGCTCGCCCGCGCCATCGCCGG
>JBIJBH010000268.1:0-5549 GCA_044345315.1 Lysobacteraceae bacterium | reverse complement strand
GAGCCCGGGCACGCTGCTCGACCCCGCGCGCTGGAGCGGCACCACCAAGCAGACACTGTCCTACGGCTACGGCATGAACGCCACGCCGCTGCAGATCGCGCGCGCCTACGCCGCGCTGGGCAACGGTGGGCGGCTGGTCGAGCCGACCTTCATCAAGGGCCGGATCGGCGAAAGCGTGCAGGTGCTGGATCCCGCGGTCGCGCAGGACGTGCTGCGGATGATGCAGACCGTGACCGAAACCGGCGGCACCGCGACCCAGGCCGCGATCCTCGGTTATCACGTCGCCGGCAAGACCGGCACCGCGCGCAAGGCCGCCGCCGGCGGTTATTCGCGCCGCTATGTCTCGTTCTTCGCGGGACTGGTGCCGGTGGAGAATCCGCGTTTCTCGATGGCGGTGGTCATCAACGACCCGGACCCGGCGCGCGGCTACTACGGCGGAATCGTCTCGGCGCCGGTGTTCCGCAACGTGATGGAAGGCGCGCTGCGGCTGATGGACGTGCCGCCGGACGACATCGAGACCTGGATCGCGGCGCAGCAGCGTTCGGCCGCTTCGGCGCCGCGCGCCGCGGTCGCGACGGCGCCCCTGCCGCCGCAGCCGGCGCTCGTTCCGGCAGCCGCGCCGGCATCGCGGCCGCTGCCGCCCGCGCTGCCCGCAGCGCTGGATGCGGGAGGTGCGCCATGAACCGGCGCATGCGTCTGGCCGACTTGCTGCCGGACATCGCCGGCATTCCGGCGTCGCTGGAGATCGGTGGCCTCGTCCAGGACAGCCGCGCGGTCGTGCCGGGCGATGCCTTCGTCGCGATTTCGGGCTTCGGTGCGCACGGGCTCGGTTTCGTCGCGCAGGCGAAGGCCGCGGGCGCGGTCGCGATCCTGTTCGAGCCGCCGCTGCCGGTGGAATTCGCCGCGGCCGCCGAGGCCGGTCTGCCGCTGATCGCGGTGCCGGGGCTGCGCGCGCGTCTCGGCGCGCTGGCCGATCGTTTCCACGCTGCGCCTAGCGCGGCGATGACCACGGTCGGCGTCACCGGCACCAACGGCAAGACCTCGACCGTGCAACTGCTGGCGCAGGCCTGGACGCTCGCCGGACGCCGCGCCGGCACCATCGGCACGCTCGGCGCCGGGCTCTACGGCGCCGCCGAGCCCACCGGTTTCACCACGCCGCTGGTGCTGCAGCTGCACGCGCTGCTGGCGCGACTGCGCGACGCCGGTGCCGATGCGGTGGCGATGGAAGTCAGCTCGCACGCGCTCGATCAGGGCCGGGTCGACGGCGTGCATTTCCGGGTCGGCGTGTTCACCAATCTCACCCGCGATCATCTCGATTACCACGGCACGATGGACGCCTACGGCGAGGCCAAGGCGAAGCTGTTCGCCTGGCCCGGGCTCGACGCGGCGGCGATCAATCTCGACGACCCGTTCGGCGCGACGCTGCACGCCCGGCTGCAGGCGCAGGGGCCCGCGGGCGTGCGCGCGATCGGGCTCAGCTCGCGCGGCCATGCCGATGCGATCGTGCGCGCCGAGGACGTGGTGCTCGACAGCGCCGGCGTCGGTTTCGCGCTGTGCATCGGCGAGGCGCGGCATCCGGTGCGTTCGCCGCTGCTCGGCCGCTTCTACGTCGACAATCTGCTGGCGGTGGCCGGCAGTCTGTACGCGCTCGGCACCGCGCCGGAAGCGATCGCCGCGCTGCTGTCGCGGCTGCAGCCGGTCAGCGGGCGCATGAACCGTCTCGGCGGCGCCCACGGCCGGCCGCTGGTGGTGGTCGATTACGCGCATACGCCCGATGCGCTCGAGCAGGCGCTGTCGGCGCTGCGCGCGCACGCCGGCGGCCGCGTGATCTGCGTGTTCGGCTGCGGCGGCGACCGCGACCGCGGCAAGCGTCCGCAGATGGCGGCGATCGCCGAGGCCGGCGCCGATGCGGTGATCGTCACCGACGACAATCCGCGCACCGAATCGGGCGATGCGATCGTCGCCGACATCCTCGCCGGATTCTCGCGCGATGCGCTGGATCGGCCCGGACGGATCGCGGTCGAACGCGACCGCGGCGCCGCGATCGCGCGCGCGATCCGCACCGCGGCCGCGCACGACATCGTCCTGATCGCCGGCAAGGGTCACGAGCCGTATCAGGACATCGACGGCGTGCAGTATCCGTTCGACGACACCGCGACCGCACGCGCCGCGCTGGAGGCCCTGGCATGACGCCGTTCGCGCTCTCCCGCATCACCCGCGCCGTCAACGGCCGTCTGGTCTACGCCGCCGCGGCGGACGCCGACCTGACGATCGACGCGCTGGTCACCGATACCCGTCAGTTGGATCCTTCTGCTGCAGGCGCGGCGCTGTTCGTCGCGCTGAAGGGCGAGCATTTCGACGGCAACGATTACGTCGCGCGCGCCGCCGAACTCGGCGCCCGCGCCGCGCTGGTCTCGCGCGAGACGGCGGCGCTGGCGATTCCGCAGATCGTGGTCGCCGATACGGAGCGCGCGCTGGCCGCGCTCGCGCACGCGCTGCAGCAGGCGCGGCGCACGAAGGTGCTGGCGGTCACCGGCAGCAACGGCAAGACCAGCGTGAAGGCGCTGACCTTCGCGATCCTGGAGGCGGCGGTCGCCGCACTGGGCGCGCCCGGTCGCGCCTACACCACGCCGGGCAACCGCAACAACGAGATCGGTCTGCCGCTGGCGGTGATCGACGCGCCGGACGACGCGCTCTACGCGATGTACGAGATGGGCGCCGGCAAGCCCGGCGACATCGCCTATCTCACCGACATCGTGCGTCCGGACGTGTCGCTGGTGAACAACGTCGCGCCGGCGCATCTCGAACGCCTCGGCAGCCTGTTCGGAATCGCCGACACCAAGGCCGCGATCTACGATGCGCTGCCGGCCGACGGCGTCGCCGCGATCAACGCCGACGACGCGTTCGCACCGTATTTCGCCGAGCGCGCGCACGGCCGTCGCCTGATCCGTTTCGCGCTGGAGGCCGACGCCGACGTGACCGCGCGCGATCTCGCGCTCGACGCCGAGGGTTCGCGCTTCGTGCTGGTCACGCCCGTGGGCGAGGCCGACATCGCGCTGGCGATGCCCGGCCGCCACAACGCGCTCAACGCGCTCGCGGCGGCGTCGCTGGCGCTCGGCGCGGGGATTCCGCTGGCCGCGATCGCCGCCGGCCTCAACGCCGCGCGGCCGGTGTCCGGTCGGCTCAACGTGCACCAACTGCCCGGTGGCGCGACCCTGATCGACGACAGCTACAACGCGAATCCGGGCTCGCTGCAGGCCGCGATCGACACGCTCGCCGCGAGCGGTGGCGAACGCTGGCTGGTGCTCGGCGACATGCGCGAATTGGGCGAGGACGCGGCCGCGCTGCACGCCCAGGTCGGCCGTCGCGCGCGCGCCTCCGGCATCGCCCGTTTCTACGCCATGGGCGAGCTCAGCGCCGCCGCCGCACGCGCCTTCGGGGAGGGCGCGCGCACCTTCGACGATCACGCCGCACTGACCGACGCGCTGCGTGCGGATCTGGCGGTCGCGCCGTCGCCGCCGCGGATCCTGGTCAAGGGTTCGCGCGGCAGCGCGATGGAGAGGATCGCGAAGGCCCTGATGAACGACGACAGCCGCGGCCCGTCCGCCGGCGGGGGAGAGACGCATGCTGCTTGAACTGACGCGCTGGCTGGAACAACTGCAGAGCCTGTTCGGGCTGTTCGGCTATCTTACCTTCCGCGGCATCCTCGCCGCGCTGACCGCGCTCGGCCTGTCGCTGTGGTGGGGCCCGGCGGTCATCGCCCGTCTCGCCAAACTCAAGGGCGGTCAGCCGATCCGCAAGGATGGCCCGCAGTCGCATTTCTCCAAGGCCGGCACCCCGACCATGGGCGGCGCGCTGATCCTGCTCACCGTGATCGCCTCGGTGCTGCTGTGGGGCGACCTGCGCAACCGCTACGTCTGGGTGGTGCTGGTGGTGATGATCGCCTTTGGCTGGATCGGCTGGTGGGACGACTGGATCAAGATCGTCAAGCGCGACCCCAACGGCATGCGTTCGCGCACCAAATACGCGCTGCAGTCGCTGTTCGGACTCGCCGCCGGCCTGTTCCTGTATTACACCGCCGATGCGCCGGCCGCGACCACGCTCTACATCCCGTTCTTCAAGAACGTCGCGCTGCCGCTGGCCGGCGTCGCCGGCGCGATCTTCTTCGTCGCGATCGCGTACTTCTGGACCGTCGGTTTCTCCAACGCGGTGAATCTCACCGACGGCCTCGACGGCCTCGCGATCATGCCGACCGTGCTGGTCGCCTGCGCGCTCGGCGTGTTCGCCTACGCCTCCGGTCATGCGGTGTTCTCCGAATACCTCGGCATTCCGCGGGTGCCGGGCGCGGGCGAACTGGTGATCATCTGCGCCGCGATCGCCGGCGCCGGCCTCGGCTTCCTGTGGTTCAACACCTATCCGGCGATGGTGTTCATGGGCGACATCGGCGCGCTGGCGCTGGGCGCGGTGCTGGGTCTGATCGCGGTGATCGTGCGCCAGGAACTGATCCTGGTGGTGATGGGCGGCATCTTCGTGATCGAGACCCTGTCGGTGATGATCCAGGTCGCCTCGTTCAAGCTCACCGGCAAGCGCGTATTCCGGATGGCGCCGATCCATCACCATTTCGAACTGAAGGGCTGGCCCGAGCCGCGGGTGATCGTGCGCTTCTGGATCATCTCGGTGATCCTCGTGCTCGTCGGCCTCGCCACGCTGAAGGTGCGTTGATGGCGAACGCGCTCTCCCTCCGCCGCTTCGGTTTCGGGCAGCAGGCGACCCGCCTGGACGCGCTGCCCGGCCGCTACGACCCGTGGCTGCTCGCCGCGTCGCTCGCGCTCGCCTGCATCGGCGTGGTGATGGTCGCGTCCAGCTCGATCGCGGTGGGCGAGGGTCTCGACGTCGGTCCGTATTACTTCCTGGTCAAGCATCTGGTGTTCCTGACCATGGGCGCGATCGCCGCCGCCTGGCTGATGCGCACCGAACTCAAGACCATCGAACAGTGCGACCGGCTGCTGCTGGTCATGTGCTTCGTGCTGCTGCTGCTGGTGTTCGTGCCCGGGATCGGCAAGACCGTCAACGGCGCGCGCCGCTGGCTGAATTTCGGTATCACCACCTTCCAGGCGGTGGAAGCGGTGAAGCTGATGTACATCGTCTGGCTCGCCAGCTATCTGGTGCGCTTCCGCGACGAGGTCAACGCCACCTGGGCGGCGATGCTGAAGCCGCTGGGCGTCGCGGTCGCGCTGGTCGCGCTGCTGATCGTGCAGCCGGACTTCGGCTCGCTGTCGCTGATCCTCGCGATCACCGCCGGCATGCTGGTGCTCGGCGGCGTGCATCTGCCGCGGATGTTCGGCCCGGTGCTGGTCGGCCTGCCGCTGCTGGCTGCGATCGCGATCGCCGAACCCTACCGCTGGCGCCGCTTCACCTCGTTCTGGGACCCGTGGTCCGATCCGTTCGGCAGCGGCTATCAGTTGACCAATGCGCTGATGGCGATCGGCCGCGGCGAATGGTTCGGCGTCGGCCTCGGCGCCTCGGTGCAGAAGCTGTCGTATCTTCCG
>JBIJBH010000267.1:0-5556 GCA_044345315.1 Lysobacteraceae bacterium | reverse complement strand
CAGACGTTGCCGCGGAAATCGCCTGCGTACACGAAGTCGACCGTGCCGTTGCCGTCCTGGTCCCAACCGGTGGGTGCAGAGAGACCGTTCGAAGCGGTCGGGCTGCCCACGCCGGTGTTGATCTCGGCGATCTTGGCGCCGGTACGCAGATCGAGCACGAACAGCACGGCACGCTCACTCGTGCTGTTCAGGCCGTTGGGCACCAGCAGGCCGACGCTGCCGTCGTTGAGCTTGGCGATCAGCGGCCTGCCGAGGACCTGGCCCATGTCGCTGTCGAAGCTGGCGTCGTGATCCCACAGAACGCGATTGGTGGCGAACGTGGTCGGATTGGTCACGTCGAGCGCGTACAGACCACGGCCGCCGCGGCCGAGGGTGCCGACCAGCACGGTCTGATTGGCCAGCTCGCGGGTGGTCGAGGTGACGATCGGACCATCGACGAAGAAGCGATGACCGTAGTCTGGCTCGCTGAACTCCCTGAGTTTGAC
Organism: Lysobacteraceae bacterium; assembly: GCA_044345315.1. Classification (GTDB taxonomy): domain Bacteria; phylum Pseudomonadota; class Gammaproteobacteria; order Xanthomonadales; family Xanthomonadaceae; genus Lysobacter_I. The sequence goes on along the minus strand of JBIJBH010000267.1, from coordinate 5,071 downwards.
CAGGTCGATGCCGCGCGGCACGTAGGAGAAGCGCAGCTGGCCGTTGCTCGCGTTGAACGCGTGCATCATGCCGTCGTTGGCGCCCACGTACAGGGTCTCGACCGTGCTCGAGGTCTTCACGTAGGTCGGCGAGCTGTTGACGATGGTGCCGAGCAGCGAAGTGCGCTGGCGGAAAATGCCGCCGTTGGCGGGCTGCTCCCTGCTGCGGTCGCCGCGCAGGTAGGCGGCGACATCGGCGGTCAGCGCGGTGGTCTGCGCCGGGGTCGGGAAGGTGGTGCCGGACGAGCCGTTGTGGGTGAAGATGTTGCTGCGGATGCCGGCCGGGATGGTCGCCGTCCACACCGGGTTGGTGGTATTGACGCCCGTTGCGGTCACATTGAACGCCTGCAGCTCACCGTACCATTCCGAAGAGAAGTACTTGGGCAGGAAGACCTTGTTGCCGCCGGCGGTGGAGCTGCCGGTCACGGTCGCGTTCGAACCGGAGCCTCGACGCGCGGAAATCGCGCGCAGCGCGCTGCCCAGGCCATCGACGAATTCATCGGGATTGCTGGCCACGACGAAGGAACCGCGGCCGTTGACCGTCGCATGGAAGAAATCATCGAGCGTCGTCGCGGTGAGGTTGACCGGCTGCGGCCACTGCAGGGTGCCGTTGGTCAGCCCCGGCAAGGAGGTCCTGGGGTTGAGGGTGCCCTGCAGACCGATCGAGATACCGAACGTGACCATGTGCTGCCAGAACGCGGGATTGGACGCGGAGGCAGGCACGGTATTGATGAGATCGGGGCGGAGATCGCGGCTCCAGTAGAGCATGGCGATATCGGCGAGAGAGTCGCTCCATGCATCGCTGTAAGGCAATGAGGGCGTGTACTGATAAGGTGCGCCATCCGGACGGGTGATGATCGGCCCTGCGGCGCCGTCGATGTTTCCGCCGATATTGGGGATGGTTTCGTTGCGATAGCCGTCGGTCGTCAGGATGTTGAAGCTCTGACGGCATTCGAATTGCTGTGCGGTCGCCTGCGGCCCCCACGGGCCGGTATTCGCCGTGCCCATGAAGTATTCGCCGGAGCGGCGCAGCGATGTGTTAAGCGGAGTCCCGCCGCTCGCGATCGCCGCGAACAGCCTGTCGAACCAGGTCTGGCGATTGGTTCCCGTGAAGAGACCGTTGTTCTGGGTGACGGGAATATCGAACCGGTTACGGTTGTGGATCGTGTTGAAACCGACCCGATATTCGTTGTCGGCGTTGAAGATCCGGGTGTCGTTGAAGGCGTAGCTGGCGCCCGCCTTGGCGACTTTCGTCCTGGTGCGATGATAGGAGAACCAAGTCGCGAAATTGGTCTTTTCCTGGGCTTCGGTACGGCCCGTCGGGGTCGCGAACGTGCAATTTCCCCACGCGAAGCCCGTCCAGCTGCAGCGCTGGATCCTGCCCGGCGAAGTGGGATGGGACGCGCTGAGGATCGTGAAACGGTAGTAGTTGCTGTTGTTCAGAGCAGTATTCGCTCCGATCGGCACGAAATAAAGCTGATCGACGGTCGACAGGTTTTCGGGCATCCCGGCGCCCAGATTGGTGCCCGACCAGTCGGTGGTGTTGTTGTCGCCCTGCAGCAGCCAGGTATGGGTGAAGACGTTGGTGTAATCCTGACCGCCGGTGAAGAAGGTGCCGTCCGCACGCTGCCACGGCCGGTATTCGATATTGGGGTTGTAGTAGATCGTGTTGTGCGGATACGCACGCTCGGCGAGCGTATTGCCCAGCGCGGGCGTACCGCTTCTCGCGAAATCGGTGCGGTCCGCCGGCATCGCCGTGAATGCCATCGAACCGGAGTCGTCGAGCACGAACAGGATGTTCGGAGGCACGCCGTTGTTGGTCTGCATCGGCGTGTCGGGCAGAGTGACGGCGGCGTGCACGGGCAGCGCGAGCAGGGTGGCGGCGCAGGCGAACAGCGGCGCGAGGAGGGACCTGCGCGGCTTGCGGACGTGGACGGTGCGGGAGGAAGTGTTCACGGCGGCCTCGGGCTTATTTGCCGGCAAAGATGGTCTGCAGCATCACGGACGCGCGTCCGTCCTGCTGGCTGCGCACGGTGACGCGATAACGCGGCGTCAGGCACAGGGGATGGATCGGGGAAAGTCGGTCGCAGTCGCGCCAGTTCGGGCCTTCGCCCATGTCCTCGACGATGAACTGCGGCGCGGCGGTGTTGGCGTCGAACGCGGTCGCCGTGCGCCAGGCGTTGAAACCCGGATCGAGCCAGCGCTCGACCGCGGCCGGATCAGGACGCGCGCACAGACCGTTGGCATTGCATCCGGACGTCGGGAAGGTCGGGTTCGGGTCGAGACTGGCCTCGGCCTCGCGCAGACCGGCCTCCGCGACCTGGAAGCCCAGGCTGCGATCGAGCAGGTTCGAGGTCATGCGCTCCTCGAGCACGGTACTGCGCAGGCTGGCGAGACCCAGCAGGGTCATCACCAGCAGCAGGATCAGCACGACCACGAGGGTGGCGCCCTGTTGCCGGCGGGCCGGCGCGACGGGATGGCGAGTGCGGCGGTTCATTCCATTCGGTTCCGGAGAGTGACGGTGTGGGCGAGACGGCGCGCGAGCTGCGCGCCGCCGACGCCGGCGCGATCCGCGCTGAGCAGGTCGAGGGTGACGCGCACCGCGACCACGTCGTCCCAGCGGTCGGCCGCGACCGCGGTGGCATCGACGTAGGCGGTGCCGTCTTCGAGCAGATACTGCAGCTGCATGTTGTTCACGCCTTCGGCGATCTGCTGGTCGCGGGCCTGCAGCGCACCGGCGTCGTTCACCAGCGTGCTGCGGAACAGCGAGCGGCCGCCGCCCGGCGTGGTACCGACGTACCAGCGCACCGCATGCAGGCGCACGATCATCGAATTCGCGCCGTATTCGTAGGGCGTGCCGTTGACCGAACAATTCGGCGGATTGGCATACCCCAGACCCTTGCTGCAGTTGCCCGGGGATGCGGTGTTGCCGGTGTTGTGCACGATCACTTCGTTCGTGCCGGGCTGGGCGTTGGTGACCTGGAACAGCGAGGCCTGACGCCAGTCGCAGACGATCGCGATGTCGGAATCGTCGAGGCTGTGGTTGACCGTGTTCAGCTGGAACTGGGCCGAGGTCGGGTTGTGCTGGACCACGGTGACGCCGGTGGAGTTGTCGCCGGACATCAGCGCGATCGCATCGGTGCCGGCGACCCGGTTCGCCGGCGGCGTCGGCATCACGGCTTCGTAACCGATCACGCCGTTGTTCCAGGCGCTCCACCACTGGTTGTTCGGGTTGTTGAGCACGTTGACGAGTTTGAGCGGTTCCTTGCGGTCGGCGTTGCCGCAGGGATTGCCGCCGGCTTCGCGGAGGTCGCGGACCATCAGCTCGAAGGCCATGCGGCCGTTCTCCTGGACCCGGCCGAGGCCTTCGGTGGCGCGGTAGGTCTGGCGATTGGAGATGAAGATCGCGCTGGCGCTGACGGTCACCAGCAGACCGAGCATCATCGCGATCATCAGCTCGACCAGGGTCAGGCCGCCGGCGTCGCCGCGCACAGCGCGGCGGCTGCGGATTCGTGCGGTATGGGGTCGCGGGAAGGCAATCATGCGGCTCATATCCGTGTCGTGGTGCTGAAGGTCTGGGTGGTGGAGCCGGCGCTGCCGCGGGAGTCGTCCCAGCGCACCGTGATCGTGCAGACCGCGCCGGCGCAGGCGACCTGCCCGCAGGCGGTGGGGCCGAGGTTGTCCTGGAGGAAGTTGATCCAGTTGCGCTTGTCGCCATCGACCAGACTGCCGGCGGCGGGGAGCGTGCAGGTCATGCCCATGTTGTAGGCGCCGTTGCGGGCCGCCTGCGGGTTGGCGCGCATCGAATCGAGGATGGTGTAGACGTGGACCACACCCTGGCTGCGCTCCAGCGAGCTCTGGCTGTTGCGCAGCGCGGTGGCTTGCATCGCGGCCACGCCGAGCAGGCCGATGGCCAGCACCAGCACCGCCACCAGGACCTCGATCAGGCCGACGCCGCGCACCTGCGCAGCGCTGCGCGGAATGCGGCGCGGGGTGCGGAGCGGACGGGAAACGGGGTTCGACATCAGGTATCTCCCGGAGCGGCGCAGGCGCCAAGGCCGTTGGTGGGTGCGCGGACCGCAGTCCGGCCGCCGACGGCGATGTTCACGTCGCGCCGATTGAGGTTGGGGTTGGTGACCGGCAGGCAGACCCGGACGTTGGCCTCGAGCAGGGTATTGCCGTTGCCGTAGGCGAGACCGTCGGCGCGGAACACGATCCGGTGGTTGTTGTTTGCGATGTTGCGACTGGGAATCACCTGGACCGGCTGTTCGATCACGCCGGTGCGCACGATCTCGTTGGCGTCGACGGCGCCGTCGTTGTCGGTGTCGGAGAAGATGATCCAGCCGCGCCAGGGCGTGGCCGCGGTGCAGGTCAATTGATCGGCGCTCTGGCAGATTGTGGTCCGGGCGTTGCGGCGGATCGACTCGGACCGCGCGATCTGCATCGCGGCCACCAGTTCGTTGGCGTTGGCGGTCAGGCGATTGCCGTTGATCAGGCCGGTGAACAGCGGGACCGACATGCCGATCAGCACCGCCAGTACCACCACGGTGATGGCCAGTTCGACCAGGGTGAAACCGGACGCCTGCCTGCGGCCGCCGGTCTTGGGGGAGCTGCGTCGGGGGATGACTCGCATGACACCTCCAGGCTCGATGTCGCGCAGCATAGGCGGCCACCTCGGACCCGACCAGCGGATGGCCGATGGGCGGCGGCCACGGTGGCATGAACGGCGACCACGGCCTTCCGCTGCGGTCGCCCCCTGCCCCTGCGCCCCGGCCGCGGGCATCATGCGAGGATGAAGCCGACCGCCGCATCACAGCGCACGCCGCCCGACGCCGGCCTCCACGCGCCGCTCGACAGCCTCTGGCAAGGTCGGGTCGTGATCTGGGTGATCCTCGCCGCACAGGGGCTGGCGGCGGTGCTGACCCTGGCCGGCGACGCCCCGCTCGGCCGCTGGGTGCGGTTCGGCCTGCTCTCGCTGATGGTGCAGTGGGTGGCCCTGCTGACCCTCGGCGGGCTGTACCTGCTGCGCCAC
>JBIJBH010000015.1:0-18551 GCA_044345315.1 Lysobacteraceae bacterium | reverse complement strand
GGCCGCCGTTGGCGTCGAAGCAGGCGGCGTAGAGGATGGTGTCCTCGGTGCCGAAGAAGTCGGCGATGGTCTTTTCGAGCTGTTTGTGCAGGTCCTGGGTACCGCAGATGAAGCGCACCGAGGCCATGCCGAAACCATGCGTGTCCAGCGCGTCCTTGGCCGCGGCGATGATGTCCGGATGATCGGCGAGTCCGAGGTAGTTGTTGGCGCAGAAATTCAGGACCCTGCGGCCATCGGCGAGTGCGATCTCCGCGGACTGCGGGCTGGTGATGATGCGTTCGGACTTGAACAGCCCCTGGGCGCGGATCGCGTCGAGTTCTTCGGCGTAGCGGGCGGTGAGGTCGGGGGCGTTCGAGGACATGGCGGCGTGGCGGGTGGGCGAGCCGCCTAGTTTACGCCGGCTGTGGCGATGGGCCGATGTCGATGGCGCGACTGCGATGGGCCGAGCGCGGAGGAGAGACAGGCCCGGATTATGGGAGGGCCTGACTGTGGGAGGGCCCGACTGGCTTCATGAAGAGTATCCGCGATTCGTCGGGCCTTCCGGCCCTCCCACAAAGGGCATCGCCCCGCCCACAACAAGCGAGATGCCTCCGTGTCATGTGGGAGCGACGCAAGTCGCGACCGGGTCGCGGGCAAGCTGTCGCGACTTGCGTCGCTCCCACAGAAGGAGCGGGTGCAGGCGGTGCGTCGCGACTTGCGTCGCTCCCACAAGGGCAGGGTGAGGGGACCACCGGACGCGAGCCGCTATCCCGCGCGCTCGGCGATCAGTTCCCGCACCAGCGCGACCAGGCTGTCTTCGGAGAAGGGTTTGCCGAGCATCCGGGTGACGCCGGCCTGTTCGGCCATGGCCTGATGCTTGTCGGTCGCGCGCGAGGTGATCATCACCACCGGCAGATCGCGGGTGTCCGCCTGCGTGCGCAGGTTGCGGGTCAGCTCCAGTCCGTTCATGCGCGGCATTTCCAGATCGACCAGCAGGGCGTGGGTCGGGCGGGCCTGGATTTCGGCCAGCGCCTCGAAGCCGTCGCGCGCGGTCGCGACCTCGAACCCGGCGTCCTGCATCAACTGTTCGAGCGCGCGGCGCACGCTGAGCGAGTCGTCGGCGACCACCACGCGGGTGACGGGCGCGGCGCTGTGGATCAGCTGCGCGGGATCGAAGCGACGCTCCTGGGCCGAGGACATCATCACGTCGAGATCGATCACCGGCGCCAGGCCGCCGTCGCCGAGCTGGGTGATGCCGCGCACCGCGGGAATCGGCGGCACCCACGCGCCCAGCGGTTTGACCACCACGCTGCGCACTTCCTCGATCGCGCGCACCAGCACGATCGCGATGCGGCCGTCGGGATCGCGCACCGCCAGGCCGGTGCCGTTCGCGCCGAGCCAGGGCGAAAGATCGGCGGTTTCGCCGTAGAAGGCTTCGATCGGCAGTGCGCGCACGGTCTCGCCGTCGAGTTCGACGGTGAGGCGGCCGTCTTCGTAGCGGCATTCGCCGGCGGCGAAGCTGACCACGCGTTCGATCGAGCCGGCGACGATCGCGCTGGTCTGGCGCTGGCCGCGGGCGATGACGACGTTGGCGAGGGTCTGGGTGACCGGCAGTCGCAGCTGGATGCGCGTGCCCTGGCCGCGTTCGCTGGCGATCGCGAGGGTGCCGCGCAGGGCGGCGATGCGCTGGTTGACCACATCCATGCCGATGCCGCGGCCGGAGACTTCGGAAGCGGTGCTGCGGGTGGAGAAGCCCGGCAGCAGGATCATGCGGATCAGGCTGCGTTCGTCGATCTCGGCATCGGCGGCGAGCAGACCGACCTCGATCGCGCGCCGGCGGATCGCGTCCGGATTCAATCCGGCGCCGTCGTCCTGCAGTTCGATCAGCGCGGCGTCGCCCTGCAGACCGATGCGCAGGCGCAGTTGACCGATGTCCGGTTTGCCGGCGCGATCGCGGACGTCGGGCGTCTCGATGCCGTGGTCGATCGCGTTGCGCAGCAGATGCGCGAGCGGTTCGACGATGCGCTCCAGCAGTTCGGCGTCGATCGGGATGTCCTCGCCGACGATCTCCAGATGCACCTGCTTGAACACCTGCTTCGCGGTCTGGCGCACGATGCGCTGCAGGCGCGGGGCGACCTGCCCGAACGGCACGGTGCGGGTGCGCAGGATCGAGCGCTGCAGGTCACGGTTGAGCTGTTCCTGATCGCTGCGCAGATCCGACAGGGTGCTCATGATGCGGTCGATGCGGCGCGCGAATTCGGCGCTGTCGGCCTGCGCTTCGAGCAACTGGCGCGAGATCACGTGCAGTTCGTTGTACTGGTCGATCTCGAGCGGATCGAGTTCGGCGCCGGCCTTCTGCGCGGTCGACTGCAGCGCCGCGCCGCGCAGCGCGACCAGATCGTCGAGGCGCGATGTCAGTTCCTGGCTGTTGCGCACGCCGAGGCGCTGTTCGCGATGGATCGAGCCCAGACGTTCGAGCTGCTGGTCGATCTGGCGCGAGGTGACCAGGGTTTCGCCGGAGAGCCGCTGCAGTTCGTCGAGCAGGGCGCTGGGCACGTTGAGGCTCTGGATGCCGCTGGCGGCCATGCCGCCGGCCGCTTCCACGACGGGATGCGCGGCCGTCTGTACGGCAGGCTGAGCGACCGGATGTGCGACCGGTTGCGCGGCCGCGAGCGGCGCGCTTCCGAGGCCGCCCGGTGGCGTCTGCGCATCGTCCGCGCGGACCGGGGCCGGCACCGATGCGCCGCCGGCGGTGAGCGCGTTGGCGGCATCGAGCACCCGCTGGTACACGTCGAGCAGGTTGTCGGGCGCGGGGCCGCGGCCGAGCAGGTGATCGGCGATTTCCTCGACGCAGTCGACGGCGCTGCCGAGCAGGTCGGCGCAGTCCTCGTCCAGACGCTCGGGACGCTTGCCGATCTCGATCAGGATGTCTTCCAGCGCGTGGGTGATGCTGGCGAGTCCGCGCACGCCCACGGTGTTGGCGTCGCCCTTGAGGGTGTGCGCGACCCGGCGCGCCTCGTCGGCGGGTTCGGCTGCTCCGGTGTCGATCAGCGCACGCACCGAGGCGCCGAGACGTGCGGCGTTGTCGGGCAGCTCGCGCAGCATGCCTTCGAGCACGGTGGGCAGCACGTCGGCGGCGGGCGCGAGGCCGATGTCGTCGAAATCGGCGATTGTCTTGCGCTGCGCGAGCAGCACCGGATCCATGCCGACCCGCACCCGCGCCAGTTCGTCGCCCAGCGCCTGCGCCCAGTCGGCGTCGAGCGCCGACAGCAGCTCCGCGACCGCGGCGACCAGCTCGGCGCTCTCGCGATCGGGCGTGTCGAGCGCACCGATCAGCGCGCTGCACCAGATCGCGACAGCGTCCGGGCCCGCGGCCGGATCGCCGCGTTCCAGCGCTTCGCGCAGCGCTTCGGCGCCGCGCGCCAACTGCGCCAGACCGATCAGTTCCAGCGCATTGGCGATCAGACCGCACTGGTAAGCGAGTTCTTCGGCGAGCGCGGCGCGCGCCGCCTCGTCCGGCGTGTCGGCCCAGGCCTGTGCGAGCGGCAGGACCTGTTCGGCGAGCGCCAGACGGGTGAGCTCGAGTTCTTCCTGACCGATCCAGATCGTGTCGTCGGCGTCGGCACCGACGGCGCCATTCGCAGCGCCATCGATCGCAGTGTCGACCGCAGCGTCGACCGCACTGTCGACCGCACTGTCGATCATGGCGATGGCGTCGCCCGTGGAGTTCGCCGTCGCGAAGATGTTCGTCGCGAAGGACGCCGGCGGGCTGTCTTCGGACATCGCCGGTTGCGGAATCGATGCGAATGCCGGCGCTGCGGCCGCATCGGGACGTTGGATGTCGTCGAACGCGAAAGCGCCGCCGTCGGGTTCGGACAACGAGGCGGCATCGGCAACCGTCGCCGTGGCGTCGCCCGCGGCGAACGGATCGCTGCCGACAGAGAACAGACCGATCGTGTCCGCGGCGATGCTGAAGGCATCGGGCATGGTCGCGCCGGTCGTCGCCGCAGATCTCGCATCGGGCGCTGCGATGTCCGCGGTGGCGCGCTGTTCGCCGGCATGCTGCTCGGCGGCCTGCTCCAGGCGTCTGGCGATCACCAGCACGAAACTCTGCGACAGCCGCGGCAGCCAGCGGATGTCAGGCGGCAGTTCGGCCAGCATGCGCCGACCGCTGCGGTCCAGGCGCCCGGCCAGATGTTCCTGCAGACCGCCGAACCACAGCGCCATCCGGGTCAGATCGTCCGCGCCCGGTACGTCGCCGCGGCGGGCGAGGTCCTGCAGCGCGCTCTGCCAACTGCGCAGCAGTTCGGGCACGCCCGGCAGCGCCGCGGCCGCGGCTTCGCCCTGCAGGCTCTCGACCATCTGCGCCAGCAGCACCGGGTCGGCGATCTCCGGCACTGCATTGGCCGCCTGCAAAAGGCCGACCAGCGCATCGAGCCGGGACAGCATGGCTTCCGGAGCGAGTGCGCGCACGGCGATGTCGGACGTCGGGGTCATGGTCGGCGGCCCTGCGTGATCGACGGGGGGAGGACGGCGTCTTCCGGATCAACCCGGAAGACGGAATTCCGACACCGTGCGCACCAGCGCCGTGGCCGATGCGTCGAGGTGTTCGGTATCGCCGCGCTGCTGTTCGATTTCCTCCAGCGTGCGCTGCGAAGCGCTGATCAATTCGTAGGCGCGGGCCAGCAGACGCTGCGAGGCTTCGCCCTGGGCCTGGGTGGCCTGGGAGATGCTGCGCACCGAGTTCACCAGCGCTTCGGTCGCGGCGCGGGTGTCGTTCATCTGCGCGCCGGCGCGATCGGCGAGACGGGTGATGTCCACCACCTGCGAGATCGTGCCGTTCATCGCCTGCAGGGTTTCGCCGGTGTCCGACTGGATCGCGCTCACAAGGCCGGCGATCTGCTGGGTCGCTTCGCGGGCGTTTTCGGCCAGTCGCTTCACTTCGTCCGCCACCACCGCGAAACCGCGGCCCGCTTCGCCGGCCGCGACCGCCTGCATCGACGCGTTCAGCGCCAGCACCGAGGTGCGCTCCGCGATCTGGCCGATGATCGTCACCGCCGAGGAGATTTCCTGCGAACGTTCCGCAAGGCGCTTCACCCGCTTTTCGGTCTCGCGGATCTGGTCGCGCGAGGCGGTGATGCCCTCGACCGTGGCGCGCACCACGCTCAGCGCCTCGCCGGTGGCGCCCAGCGCGCGCTCGGCCTCGCGACCGGCGCCCTGCGCCTGTTCGCCGATCTGGCGCAGCGCGCTGGCGGTCGTGCTCAGTTCGGCCGATGCGGCGTTGGCCTGGTTGCTGGCTTCGTCTGCGAGCTTCAGCACCGTGTCGGCGCGCTGTTTCACGCGGCTGGAGCTGTCCGACACCTGCGCCGAAATCTGGTTGACGTCGCGCAGCGCGCGCGCGGTCGAGCTGGTCATCATGTTGATCGCGTCCGAGACCGCGCCGGTCACGTCCTCGGACACCGGCACCTTCACGTTCAGATCGCGCTGGGCGAGCTGCGCGACCGAGGTCATGATCTCGATCACCGAGTTGTTGAGCTGTTCGTTCTCCTTCTGCGCGCGCGCCAGTTCGGCCACCTTTTCGTCGAGCAGGGTGTCGAAGGCGACCGCGAGCTGACCGATTTCGTCGCCGGAACGCAGTCCGGTGCGGGCCTCGAGATCGCCGGCGCCGACCTTCTGCACGGTGTCCTGCACCTGGGTCAGCGGAACGTTGATCGAACGGGCGAGGCGCTGGCCGGCGAACAGCGCGATCAGGCCCACGATCAGCAGCGTGACCAGCGCGGCGATCGCGATGCCGCGCTGCAGCGCGACCACCGGCGCCGCGGATTCGGCGGCGTCGATTTCGGAAAGGATGACCCAGCGCAGGCCGAGCACGTCGATCGGTGCGTACGAGCCCAGCACGTCGATGCCGCGATAGTCCGGATACACCGCGGTACCGGTCTGTCCGGCCAGCGCGTTGCGCACGCCTGCGGAGTCGACGGTCATCAGGCCGATGTTCGAATCGCGCGAGTCCATCGCCGCCAGCCGCGCCGGAGGCAGTTTCAGATCGCGCATCATCTGCACGAAGCCGGTGCTGTTCTCCTGCATGAAGCGCGAGATCGAACGCGGGTTCTTGTCCGGACCGACCAGATAGGTTTCGCCGGATGCGCCCAGACCCACGTCCTTCCACTTGCCTTCGAAGGTCATGATCTGGTTGACGCGGTCGATCGGCAGCTGCACCACGAACACGCCGACGGTGACGCCGTTCTCGACGATCGGCGTGCTCACGAACGAGGCCTGATCGTCGTAGGAGGGTCGGTAGGGCGCGTAGTCGGTGATCAGCACTTCGCCGGCGTTGCGCGCCGCCATCGCCTTCATGTACGCCTGACCCAGGCCGGTCTGGGCCCAGGGGCCGTCGCGCAGGCTGGTGGCGAAGTCCAGTTCCTTGAAGTAGGTGTAGACCACGACGCCGGTGTCGGCATCGACCAGGAAGAAGTCGTAGAGGCCATAGTTCTGCACAGCGCGGCGGGCGTAGTCGTGGATCCGGCCGTGCACTTCACTGTAGGCGGAGCCGTCGTCGGCGCGGTCGAGTTCGCCCTTCTTGCCCAGCGGGTTGGGGTTGGCCGCGATGTAGGCGTACTGTGCGGCCAATGTCTGCGGCGGCAGTTTCTCGACCAGATTCGAGATGTCCACGCGCTGCCCGGGATTGCGGGCCGCATATTGGCGCGAGAAGTCGTTGCGGTAGTAATCGACCAGTTTGGCGCGCGCTTCTTCGGGAGTCACCGGCAGGGTCATCTGCGGTTGCGTCGCGGCCGCATCGATCAATGCCTGACGCACTTCGGCAGTATTGGACACCGTGCGCATCAGGTCGGACACGTTTTCGAAGTAGGCCGTGATCTCCTCCTGCTTGCCGGCGCGGATCGACGCCATCTGGTCGTAGGCGCGCTGGTCGAGCGCGGCGGCCGATTCGCGGCTGGCGTAGTAGCCCAGCGCGATGGCGAGCAGGATCAGCGGGATCAGCGACAGCGCCGCGGTACCGACGATCAGTCGCCCGCGGATGCTGCCGAAGAAGGAAGTCGAAGCACTGGCCATGTGGGATTCCCCGGAACGTGGATCTGGAATGCGTGCGGCGTCGGCGCGGCGGCGATCAGCCGCCGGGCGTACCGACGATCTGTTGCGCCGCGTCTGCGAGCCAGCGGCGGATGTCGAATTCGCGGACGCTCCCCAGCGCGCTCGCGAACGTGCGGCCGAGCCAGGGCGACAGCGCCCCCTCGGCCTCGGCGGCATGCAGCTCTGCGCCGGGTACGGTCAAGGTCGGCGAATCCTCGCAGACCAGGGCGCAGGCCTGCGCGCCGAGCGCGACCGCGACGATCTGCAGGCGCCGACCGGCGTCGCGCTCCAGGCCGGCCCAGACGGCGGGATCGAACACGGGCAGCAGGACGCCGCGCTGGCTGACCACGCCGCGGAACCACGGCCGGGTGTTCGGCACCCGGACCGGCGTGCTGTCCATCAGCACCTGCAGGGCGACGCCCTCCGGTGCCAGCAGCCACGGCAGCTGCGCGTGCGGGCGATAGGCGATCCGCGTCGCGGAGGCGGTCGCGGTGCCGGTCCCGGCGATGGCGGCTTCCGCGGACATGCTCAGCCGAAGGCCTTCAGGGTCTCGTGGATCTGGTCGGGCGTGTAGGGCTTGCCGATCAGCGACTTGCCGCCCTGCATCTTGGCCCAGATCTGATCGGCCTTCTGGTTCTTGCTGGAGACGAACACTACCGGGATGCTCTTCGTGTCGGCGTTGGCCTGCAGCTGGCGGCAGGCTTCGTAGCCGTCCATGTCCGGCATGATGATGTCGAGGAAGATCACGGTCGGTTTTTCGGCGGCGGCCTTCTGCACGGCTTCGGCGCCGTTGGAGGCGGTGACCGAATGCCAGCCGGCGTCGGTGAGGATGCTGCGCAGGTTGGCGAGTTCGGCGGCCGAGTCGTCGCAGATGAGTGCTTTGGGCATGGATGTGCTCCTTGAGGTGGTGGTGGTGCGCGACGCGCGTGGTTCAGTTGCGGTAACCGCGGGCGATCATCTGCGCGCGGTCGTTGCGGAACGCTTTCATCAGGGCCTTGTCGACCGCCTGGCTGAAGGTGTCCCAGGTGATCGGCTTGACCAGATAGCTGTCGCAGCCGGAAAGCGCGCCGCGGGCGCGGTCGAACGGCGACGATCGGCTGGTCAGCATCAGCACCGGCATCATCCGCAGATAGGTGTTGTGCTTGATCTTGCGGCACAGCTCGTAGCCGTCGGTGCCGGGCATCACCACGTCGAGGAAGGCGAGGGTATAGCTGCGGTGTTCGAGCAACTGCATGGCCGCCTCGGCGCTCTCGGCCAGATCGCAGCCGATGCCGACCCGGGCCAGGGCCTGTCGCATCTGCTCGCGGACGGTCAGGCTGTCGTCGACCACCAGCGCGGTCAGCGGCTGGGGCTCGCCGGCGCGGCCTTCGACGAAGGCGGCTTCGGGTGCCGCGGTGGTGCCGGTCGGGGCCGGCGTCGGCGCGGCGGTGGCATTCGGATGCGCGGCGATCTTGCTGCCGACGAATTCGTGTTCGGCCAGGTCCTCCAGGACCCGCATCACGTTGAGGAACAGCGACTTGCGCTCGATCCGGTAGCGGGTGTCCCCGGCCATGCCGTGGTCGGAGATGGTCACCGAGATCAGTCCGGGATGGCGCTGCAGCAGTTCCTGGTACAGCTCCAGCGACAGCGGCGAGGCCGCGTCGACGATCGCCACCCGCGGGTCGATGCTGTTTTCGGCCTGGGCGGCAAGGAACGCGTGGCGGCCGGCCGTTGCGCGATTGATCACGATCTCCAGCAGCCGGGAGTCGCGGGCGGTCAGGCCACACAGTGCGATCGAATGACTCATGCTTGCCTCTTGTCGGTGGTCGCCCCCGGTTCAGGCCGGTGGGCGGAGCGTTTGGAGCAGAAGCTCAAGCAAGAGTGATGCCAGATTTTCAACGGGGCGTTCATCCACGTCCGACGCCGCGATTGTTCGCTCGACCTGCGGCACGGTTCTTGCTGGACCGGACGGGATGGCCCAAAAGGGTTAAATATGGGTTAATCTCGGGCCGATGCCCCTGCAGGCGGCATCCGCTCTCCCCCCTGTATCCCGTCATTCCACCCCTTACGAGAGGAGGTTCTTGTGCGCAAACACCTGATTTCGATGGCGCTGCTGGCCATGATCCCGATGGCCGCGCAGGCCCAGGACGAAGACGACTCCGGCTTCAACTGGAACGCCGCCGCCACGTCCGAATACATGTTCCGCGGTATTTCCCAGACCGACGACAGGCCCGCGATCCAGGCCGGCGCCGGCTACAGCTGGTCCAACGGCCTCTACGTCGGCGCCTGGGCGTCCAACGTGGAGTTCAACGAGGGCACCGACGCCGAGATCGACACCTTCATCGGCTGGAACGGCGACCTGTCCGACAACGCCAACCTCGACGTGCAGCTGGTCCGCTACAACTACGTCGGCGAGCCGGACGGCGTGGATTACGCCTACAACGAGCTGATCGGCAAGCTGACCCTGGCCGAGAACTATTCGCTGACCCTCGGTTACACCAACGACTATCTCAACAGCGAGACCGACAGCTTCTATTTCGGCGCCGGCGGCAGTTGGGAGATCGGCAAGGGCTACAACCTCACCGCCGGCCTGGGTTACACCACGATCGACAACGATCTGGCCAGCGAAGACGGCTATCTCGACTACTCGATCGGCGTGAACCGCGACTTCGGTCCGGTCAACATCGGCCTGGGCTATGTCGGCACCGACAACAACGGCGAAGACCTGTTCGGCGAGGACAACGCCGAGGAGAAGTTCGTCCTGACCTTCTCGGTCGGCGGCTGATACGGCGCGGCGGATCTCCGCCGCTTCCGCCTCGCGCCTTCCGCGCACTCCGGCACGGCCCCTCGGGGCCGTGCTTTTTTTTCGGCCGCGGTTCGCGATCGGCAGCCTGTCTCGCAGCTGAAGCGGGCCTGCATCCGCGGGGGAAGCCGCGGCGTAACCCACCAGCGCGCCAACGCGCGTCCTTCCCCCGAAAAATCAAGGAGTCGAGATGAACAAGATCCTGTCCGCCTGCTGCGCCCTGTCCCTCGTCTGCGCGTTCGACGCGTCCGCCGCGGGGCCGCAGGAAGGCGCATTCTCCTGGTCGCTGTCCGGCGGCGTCGACAGCCCGCTCAGTGGCGACGTGCACGACGGCGCGATCGCCCCGGTCGCCGACCTCGGCCCGCTGAATCCGGCCCTGGCCGGGGTGTCCGCCGAACTGCGCATCCGCCCGCGCGACCACGACGACATCTACGGCTCCGCGCGTTCGCTGGGCCTGGAATTCGGCTACGGCCTGAGCGAGCGTTCGGAGATCTTCGGCCAGGTGCGTTTCACCCGCGCCGACGAGGGCAGCGTGCAGGTCGGCGGCGCGTTCGTGCCGGCGCTCTCCACGACCCTGCCGATCCGCGGCACCTTCGGCGACTACGACGCGCTCACCATCGAAGGCGGCTACCGTTACTACTTCGCGGACCTCGGCCCGACCCGGCCGTTCGTGGCCGGCCGCATCGGCGCCACCCGCACCGACGCCATCCGCGCGACCTTCGAGATTCCCGACGCCGCCATCACCATCGCCAACGTGCCGTTCACCCAGGACACCTGGTCCGCGAGTGCCGGCATCGACCTGGGGTTGCTGATTCCGATCGGAGAGCGCTTCGGTCTGGTCGCCCAGACCGGCGTGCGCTACGTGGCCGATCTGGACGGCGACGACAGCGCCATCGGCGGCCTCGGACTGTCGGGCATCAACGACACCGGCAAGCGGGTGTCCTATCCGGTCTCGGTCGGGCTGCGCATGGATTTCTGAGGCCTGCGGCAGCGGATCCGCGGCGGCGTCGCGTTGCGCGCGCCACGCCGTCCGCGACTTTCCCCGTTCCCACGACGCGCCCCGACCGGGGCGCGTTTTTTGTTGCGCCGCAGCAGGTGCGGGCCTTGCTGCGGCGCGTCATCGACTGCGTCAATCGCGGGAACCGAGGACACGCATTATGTCAATGACTACGTATTCATCCGTCGCAATGTGACGCTTTTTTGACCAGCGGGCGGCGGCGCGTCCGGGCTCAGTTCCAGCTCAGCACGACCTTGCCGGACTTGCCCGACTCCATCAGCTCGAAACCGGTCTGGAACTCGTCGATCGGCAGCTGGTGGGTCAGCACCTTCTGCAGCGGGAAGCCCGAGAGGACCAGTTGGGTCATCTTGTACCAGGTCTCGTACATGCGCCGGCCGTAGATGCCGTGCAGGGTCAGGCCCTTGAAGATGATCTTGTCCCAGTCGGCGCCGGCGCCCTTGGGCAGGATGCCGAGCATCGCGATCTTGCCGCCGTGGTACATGCAGTCGAGCATGTCGTTGAAGGCGCGCGGGTTGCCGCTCATCTCCAGGCCCACGTCGAAGCCCTCCATGTGCAGGTCGGCCATGACCTCCTTGACCGAGGTCTTGCTGACGTTGACCACCCGGGTCGCGCCCATGTCGGCGGCGAGCTTGAGCCGGAAGTCGTTGACGTCGGTGACCACGACGTTGCGCGCGCCGATGTGCTTGCAGATGCCGGCGGCGATGATCCCGATCGGACCGGCGCCGGTGATCAGCACGTCCTCGCCGACCACGTCGAACTCCAGCGCGCAGTGGGCGGCGTTGCCGTAGGGGTCGAAGAAGGCGGCCAGTTCGCTCGGGATCTGGTCGGGGATCGGCCACAGGTTGCTGGCCGGCATCACGATGTACTCGGCGAAGGCACCGTCGCGGTTGACGCCGATGCCGACGGTGTTCGGGCACAGGTGCGGACGCCCGGCGCGGCAGTTGCGGCAGTGACCGCAGACGATGTGGCCTTCGGCCGAGACCCGCTGGCCGAGGCGATAGCCGGTGACGCCGGGGCCCAGCTCGACCACCCGGCCGACGAACTCGTGGCCGATCACCAGCCCGGGCTTGACCGTTCGCTGGCTCCACTCGTCCCACAGGTAGATGTGCAGGTCGGTGCCGCAGATCGCGGTCTTCTCCAGCTTGATCAGGACCTCGTTCGGGCCCGGGGCGGGCACCGGCACCTGTTCCATCCAGATGCCTTTCGCGGCTTCGCGCTTCACCAGCGCCTTCATCGTCGTCGCGGCCATGGTTCGCCCATCGTTGCGGTCGGTCGGGGCGCGGATTATACGCCGCGGTCCCGGGCTGCCCTGCGCGCGCCGGCCCCTCGCGGGCCATGCTCGACCGTATGTCGCGGCGACATCGCGACCGTCGCCGTCGGGCGTGACCATCGACAGGGTGGGCGCCCGCGGCGAGCGGCTACACTCGTGCTCTTTTTCCTCCGTCCGAGAGTCCCATGCCCCGCCACGGAACCTCCCCGCGCCTCCTCGCCGTCGCCGCGACCCTGACCGTCGCCGCCGGCGCCATCTCGCCCGCATCGATTCCCGCCGCCCGCGCCGCAGAGGGCATGTGGGTGCCGCAGCAGTTGCCCGAGATCGCCGGCCCCTTGCGCAAGGCGGGCCTGCGGCTCGATCCGAAACAGCTCAGCAACCTCACCGGCGACCCGCTGGGCGCGGTGGTCTCGCTGGGCGGCTGCACCGCCAGCTTCGTTTCGCAGCAGGGTCTGGTCGCGACCAACCACCACTGCGCCTACGGTGCGATCCAGCTCAACTCGACGCCGACCCGCAATCTGATGAAGGACGGCTTCAATGCCGCCACCCCGGCCGAAGAGCTGAGCGCCGGTCCGAATGCGCGGATCTTCGTGCTCGACCGGATCGACGACGTCACCGCCCAGGTCCGCGCCGCGATCGCCGCCGCGCCCGACGCGATGGCCCGCAGCCAGGCGCGCGAAGCGATCGAGAAGCGGCTCATCGCCGAATGCGAAGCGGTCGAGGGCTATCGCTGCCGCCTGTTCAGCTTCTCGGGCGGCGGCGTCTACCGGCTGTTCCGCAATCTCGAAATCCGCGATGTCCGCCTGACTTATGCGCCTCCGGGCAGCGTCGGCAACTATGGCGGTGAGGTCGACAACTGGATGTGGCCGCGTCACACCGGCGATTTCGCGTTCTATCGCGCCTACGTCGGTCGCGATGGCCGCCCGGCTGCGTATTCGCCCGACAACGTGCCGTATCGCCCGAAACACTGGCTGAAGATCGCCGACAAGCCGCTGGCCGCCGGCGACTTCGTGATGGTCGCGGGCTATCCAGGCAGCACCAACCGTTACGCGCTGGCCGAGGAATTCGACGATACCGCCGACTGGGCCTATCCGGTGATCAGCCGCCACAACAAGGCGATGGTCGCGCTGCTGGATGCCGAGGGCCGCAAGGATCCGGATATCGCAGTGAAGTACGCCAGCATCCGGCAGAGCTGGGAAAACACGCTGAAGAACTACGACGGCCAGCTCGAAGGCTTCGAGCGGATCGGCGCGGCCGGGATCAAGCGGAAGGAAGAGGAAGCGGTGTTGGCCTGGCTGCGCAAGCGCGGCAAGGACGGGCGTCCGGCGCTCGAGGCCTACGACACCCTGCGCGCGCTCAATACCCAGGCGCGGGCCACGCGCGAACGCGATCTGGTGCTGTCGCGGCTGGGCGGCAACGGCGTGCTCTCCGCTGCGGTCCAGCTGTATCGGCTGTCGATCGAACGCGAGAAACCCGACGCCGAACGCGAGCCCGGCTATCAGCAGCGCGATCTGTCTGCGCTCGAAGGCGCGATGCGGCAGATGGAGCGCCGCTATCACCCGACGATGGATCGCGAGATCACACGCTACTGGCTCAACGAGTACGTGCGCTTGCCGGCCGAGCAGCGCCTGCAGACGCTCGACGGCTGGCTCAAGGGCAGCGACGAGAAGGCCATCGCGGCCGCGCTGCGCAGTCTCGCCGGCACCAAACTCGGCAACACCGACGAGCGCCTGCGCTGGCTGAAAGCCGATCGCAAGGAGTTCGAGCGCAGCAAGGACCCGGCGATCCGCTACGCGGTGACGATCATGCCTTCGCTGCTGAAGATCGAGCAGGCGCGCAAGATGCGCGCGGGCGACAGCGTGGTCGCGCGCCCGCTGTTCCTGCAGGCGGTGGCCGATTACCGCAAGAGCCGCGGCCAGGCGGTGTATCCCGACGCCAACGGTTCGCTGCGCATCACCTTCGGCAACGTCACCGGCTACATCAAGCGCGACGGCAGCCGGCAGAAGCCGTTCACGCTGCTGGAGGAAGTCGCGCAGAAGGCCACCGGCCAGGAGCCGTTCGACGCACCGCAGGCGCAGCTCGATGCGATCGCCGCCAAGCGTCATGGCGGGTTGGCCGATCGCCGGCTCGGTACGGTGCCGGTGAATTTCCTCTCCGATCTGGACATCACCGGCGGCAATTCCGGTTCGCCGGTGCTGGATGCGAACGGTCGCCTCGTCGGCCTCGCCTTCGACGGCAACTGGGAATCGGTCAGCTCCAACTGGGTCTACGACGGCAGCGTCAACCGCATGATTTCGGTCGATCAGCGCTACATGCGCTGGATCATGCAGGAAGTGTTCCCGGCGCCGCAGTTGCTGGAGGAAATGGGCGTGCCGGCGAAGAAGTGAGTCGCCGCGGGTCCCGCGCATCCCGGAAACGGCGGCTTCGGCCGCCGTTTCCGTATGTGGCTGCGCGATCGGTCCCGCTCAGTCGTTCGGCAGGCAGAGCTGGTAGCCGTTCTGGTAGCGGGTGCTGGTCTTGCCCCAGCCGGTGGCGTTGCCGTTGCAGTCGATCGCGCGATAGCCGATGACCTGGCCGCTGGCGTTGAGGTAGTAGTAGAACTCGCCCGGTGCGGTCGGGCCGGGCGCGGCCGCCACCGCGACACCGATGGCGAGTGCGGCGCCGAGGGCGAGCGCGATCTTGGTGCCGCGGCGCTGGATCGAAGTCTTCATCGTTCGTTCCTTTTTCGTGAAGTCCTGCCGGGGAATCCGGCATCCGGACTGTAGCGCCCGGGGTGTTCGGAAAACGTGATCTCCGGCCGCGGTCGCGATCCATCCAGGCCCGCCGCGCCGGCGCTTGCAAACCCGCGGCACTCTTGCGAGTCTGCATGCGAAGCCGGTCCGCCTGGGCCGCCGCGCCGGCCTCGAACACGATGGGCGGCATCACGCAGGGGGCTTGTGCATGCGGCGAGGGATCGCGTGGTCGTTCGCGTTGCCGTGGTTGCTGGCGATCGCCGTCGCGTTGGGCGCCGCGATCGGCGCGGCCTTCGCCGCGCAGCCGCAGTTGACCCGGATCTCGCCGGATCTGCGCGTCTATCCGCAGTATTTCTCGATCGAACAGGATCGCTCGCGGCATGTCTACGTCGGCGGCAGCAGCGGCATCCTGCGCTTCGACGGCAGCCGCTGGATCTGGCTGAAGACGCCGAAGCCCGGCGCGGTGCGCGCGCTGCATGCGGATGCGCGCGGGCGCCTGTGGGTGGGCGGCAGCGATTGCTTCGGCTATCTGCGCGCATCGCCCGACGGCAGTCTGCAATACGTCGATCTCGCGCCGCTGTTCCGTCGCGATCTCGCCGATGCCGGCTATGCCGAGGCCAATTTCGCCGACATCTGGCAGATCACCGAATTCGACGGACGCATCTATTTCCGCGGCCTGCGCGACGTGTTCGCGGTCGATGCGTCGGGCGCCCGGGCCGGCTACTGGCATCACGAAGGCCGTTTCGGCGAGCTCGACCGGATCGGCGACGAGCTGTGGCTGCAGTGGCGCGGGGAAGGGCTGCGGCGGCTGCGCGGCGACGATTTCGTCCCGATCGCCGGCACCGGAGCGCTGTCGTCCGCGCTGATCTACAACCTGTTCGCGCTCGACGATGGCGGTGTGCTGATCACGGACGTGTCCGGCACCATGAAGCTTTTCAGGAACGGCCGGGTCGAGACGCTCGACGATGTCGCGCCGGCCGACGATCCGATCCAGATCAACAACGGCGTGGCGCTGGGCCACGGCCAGTACGCGTTCGGCAGTTTCGACGGCGCGCTGCGCATCTTCGACCTGAAGACGCGCCGCTTCCAGTCGATCGCGGTCGGTGGGGGCTTCCTGCCCGAGGTCCTGATCGACGACGACGGCGCGCTGCTCACTGTCGACGATCAGGGGCTGATCCGGCTCGACTGGCCGTCGCGCTGGGTCCGCTACGGCAGGGAAACGGGCGTCGAGGGCTCGGTGTACGCCGCCCAGCGGATCGGCGGCATGCTGTATCTGTCCAGCGGCGCCGGGGCCTACCGCGCGCCTTTCGACGGCGGCGATCTCGATGTGCCGCTGGTCCGGCAGGACTGGACGACCAGCGAGGCGTGGTTCGTGCTGGAGGACGACGCCGGCCTGCTGCTGGCCGAGTCGCGCACCCTCAATCGCATCGGAAACGGACGCGCCACGGTGATCGGCGAGGACGACCTGTATCCGCGCACGCTGCTGCTGGACCCGCAGCACGCTGGCTACCTGTGGGTCGGCTCCGAATTCGGCCCGGTGCTGCTCCGGCGCGAAGGCGAGGGCTATGCCGTGGTCGGGCGGCACGGCAGGGCGCCGTGGCTGGTCAGCTCGCTCGCCGCGACGCCGGAAGGCATCCTGCTGGGCAGCGACGAGAAAGGTCTGGCGCTGGCGACCTTCGATCCGCGCCATCCCGACGGTTTCCGGGTGACGCGGTTCGGCGAGGCGCAGGGTCTGCGCTACGGCGCGACCATGACCGCGAAGGTCAGCGCGACGCCGGACGGTGCCATCGTGAGCACCGAGGCCGGACTGTTCCGCTACCGCGCCGGCGCATTCGTCGCCGACACGCTCGACGGCTTGGGCGAGTTGCTCGCCCCGGGCGAAATCGTCGCCGTGGTCGCGGCGGAGAACGGCGACCGCTGGGCCTACAGCTATCACACCGCCTATCGCAGGGGCGCCGCCGGTCCGTGGACGGTGGCGCTGCACGCGCGGCCTGCCGACGGCGCCTTCCAGCACCTGCTGACCCTGCCCGGCGGCGATGCGCTGATCGCGGCGAACGGCACGTTGATCCGCTATCTCGGGCGCGCGGCCGAGCACATGCCCGCCGGGAGCAGGGCCGCCGCCGATCCGGGGCCGCGCGCGGACGCGGCCTCGAATCGCGCCACCCTGCGCATCGCCCGCGTGCGTCTGGATCGCATCGGCGAACCGGCGTCGCTGCTGCCGCTCGACCGGCCGCCCGAGTTCCTGATGACCGGCGCCTCGCTCGAATTCGATCTCGCCCTGACCGATTTCTCCACGGTCGGCGACAAGCGCTATCAGTTCCGGCTGGAAGGCTTCGACGACGCCTGGACCGATGTCGGCACTCAGCCCAGCGTCCGCTTCTTCTCGCTGCCGCCCGGAAAATACACGCTTCACCTCCGCGCCAGGGTCGGCGGTGCGCCGCCGATTCTGGCGCCGCCCTACGCCTTCGAGATCATCCCGCGCTGGTACCAGCGTCCGTGGTTCGTCCCGACGCTGATCGCGGTGGCCAGCCTGCTCCTTGTCTACGCGCTGATCCGGCGTCAGCGCCGGCGGCTCGCCGCCCTGCGCCGCCGCAATCTCGAACTCGACGCGCTGGTGCGCGAGCGCACCCGGGATCTGGAACAGCTGAATTTCAGCCTGCAGGACCTCGCCGATCGCGACGGTCTGACCGGGATCGCCAACCGCCGCAAGTTCGACGCCTTCCTGCAGCAGGCCGCGGAGCACGCGCAGGCCACGGGATCGCGGCTCGGGCTGGCGCTGATCGACGTGGATCATTTCAAGACCTACAACGACAGCAACGGCCATCAGGCCGGCGACGATGCGCTGATCCGGGTCGCGCACTGCCTGGGCGAAAGTGTGCGCGGCGATACGCTCGTCGCGCGCTACGGCGGCGAGGAATTCGCGATCGTGGCGCCGGGCTGCGGTCTCGAGGATGTCCGCCATCTGGGCGAGCGCATCCGCGCCCACGTCCAGGACGCCGCGGCCGGCATGACCGTCAGCATCGGCGTGAGCGAACTGCAGCCCGGCGAGACCCTGTCGGATTTCGTCGCCCGCGCCGACGCCGCGCTCTACCGGGCGAAAAGCGCCGGGCGCAACCGCGTGGCCTGACGCATGCCGTCCGACGTCAGGCCGTCGGCGCCTGCGGGTCCGGCAGCGCGTAATCGAAGCGATAGAAGTGGCGCCCGTCGACGATGTCGATCTGCAGGGTGCCGCGCAGACCGGTGAGCTCGCCCGTGGCCGAGTCCGGAACCACGCTTACGTTGAGCGCGCGTTCGCCGCGATCCATGGTGCCGGCGTGCTGCATCACGAAACTGCCGCTGCGGCCCACCAGCGTGCCGACGACCCGCTCGATCGCGACGTAGGCGCCGGAACCCTCGGTCGCGGTCATGTAGCCCAGCATCTGGACCACGCTGCTCGCCTCCAGCGGGCCGCTGAAGCGTTTGTCGAAACGCACGTGCATCGCGGAGACGTCGTCGCCGAGATCGCAGCTCGGCTGCATGTCGCGACGGATCTCGAATTCACCCTGGATCTGCGGCATGGTCGTCTCCCGTGAGTTGCCCGAGCCCGCAGCCTGCCCCGATCCGTCGCTGCATGCCAGTCCTGCCCCGGGCCGCTGCGGGTCGGCGGCCCATGCGCTGGGGTCGTATTCAGCCCGGGCCGGGAGT
>JBIJBH010000266.1:0-5586 GCA_044345315.1 Lysobacteraceae bacterium | reverse complement strand
GCCGATCGATCTGGCGCGAATGGAGTCCTACGTCGCCGACGCCGCGCGCTTCGACATCTTCCGCCTGCTCGACGCGGCCCTGAACGGGCAGGGCGCGCTGGCCCTGCGCATGCTGCACGGCCTGCGTGCCGAGGGCGAGGCGGTGCCGGCGCTGATGGGCATGCTGGTGATGGAGCTGCAGCGGGTCGCCGCGCTGGCGCGGGTCAACGCGCGCGGCGGCAATCTCGCCGCGGAATTCAAGGCGCAGCGGGTCTGGGATTCGAAACAGGCGGTGTATCGGCGGGCGCTGCAGCGCCACGACGCCGCGCGCTGGGAGCGGCTGGCGATCGAGGCCGGTCGGGTCGATCGCATCGCCAAGGGCCGGCCGCGGATCGGCGAGGAGCCGGCCGACGCCTGGCTGGTGCTGGAGCGTCTGCTGCTGGCGATGGCCGAGGCCCGCGCCATGCCGCTGCTGACCCGTCGCTCGGCCGGTTGAGCACGGCATGCTGTTGCGCGCGTTCTACGGCGGCACCTTCGATCCCGTGCACAACGGCCATCTGGCGATCGCACGCGCGGCCCGCGATGCGCTGGGCACGACGATCTGGCTGATGCCCGCGGCCGACCCGCCGCATCGCGCCGCGCCCGGCGCCACCGCCGAGCACCGCGCGGCGATGCTCGAGCTCGCGATCGAAGGCCAGGCGGGGCTGCGCGTCGATCGCCGCGAACTGCTGCGGGCGGCGACCAGCGACGCGCCGAGCTACACCATCGACACCCTGCACGAACTGCGCGCCAAGTTCGGCGAACAGGCGCCGCTGGCGTTCGTGATCGGCGCCGACAGCCTGCACGGCTTCGCCGACTGGAGATCTCCCGAGGCGCTGCTCGCCGGCGCCCATTGGGTGGTCGCCGAACGCCCCGGCAGCGCCCTGGACGAACACCTGCCGCCGCCGGTCGCCCGGCTGCTCGCCGGGCGCTGGACTTTCGATCCGGCCGCCCTGCGCACCGCCCCCGGCGGCCGGGTGCTGCGCCTGCGCCAGCCGCTCACCCCCGAATCTGCGACCCAGATCCGCCGCCGGATCGCCTCCGGCGAGACCTGGCACCACCTGCTGCCGCTGCCGGTGGCGCGCTACATCGTCGAGCACGGCCTTTATGGCGGTGCTCCGCCGCCGGTCCGCCCGCCCGGGCCGGGCGGACCGGCGGGCGTATAATCCGGCCATTCCACGCGAGGACCGCTCTTGTCCAGTTCCAGCAATGCGCACGTGATCAAGACCGTGCTGCCCAAGCCGCCGCCGTCCGCGGATGTCCTGCTCGCCCAGGTCCGCGCCGCGGTCGAAGACCTCAAGGCCAAGGACACGATCGAGATCGATGTCCGCGGCAAGACCAGCGTCTGCGACTTCCTGGTGATCGCCTCCGGCACCTCGACCCGCCACGTCAAGTCGATCGCCGACGAGGTGGTGCGCAAGGTCAAGGATCTCGACGTGCTGCCGCTTGGCGTCGAAGGCGAACGCGAAGCCGAATGGGTCCTGGTCGATCTGGGCGATGTCGTCGTCCACGTGATGCTGCCGCGGGTGCGCGAGTTCTACGCCCTGGAGCGGCTGTGGACGGTCGGCGATCAGCCGCCGGGCGCCGAAGACTGACTCCCGCCGCGGCGGCCGCATGAGCGATCCCTACAACAGCGTGCCGGCCGCCGGCGGCCTCCCGCCGCGGCCGCCGCTTCCACCCCGCGGCGCGCCCGCCGGCGGCCCGACCCTCACCGACGCGATGGTCACCACCGCTTTCGAACTGCCCGGCTACCGCGTGGTCGAGAGCCTGGGCATCGTCCGCGGTATCGTCGTGCGCTCGCGCTCGGTGGTCGGCAATTTCATCGGCGGGCTGCAGAGTTTGTTCGGCGGCAACATCACCATCTACACCGAACTGTGCGAACAGGCGCGTTCGGACACCTACCGCGACATGCTGGCCCACGCCCGCCAACTGCGCGCCAACGCGATCATCGGCATGCGCTACGACGCCACCGAGATCATGACCGGCCTGACCGAAGTCCTGTGCTACGGCACCGCGGTCGTGGTCGAACGCGTCGAGCGCTGATCCCGCCGAGGTCAACGATCCCCACGCAAGGCACGGGTTTCGTAGAGCGGATCGCAGATCCGCTGCCCCCTCTCCGTAGCCGTCGCGCGACCATCGTCATGGCCATGGAATCCGGGCTTGCGGAGACGGATCAGCGGATCTGCGATCCGCTCTACACATCGAATCGATCCGAGAGTCGTGGGCGATCTTCGCCGCCGAGTCTCAACCCAGCACCCGCGGCGCCAGCCATTCGCCGACGATCGTGATCGCGACGATCCCGATCAGATTCAGCCACACGCCCACGCGGATCATGCGCCGGATCGGCACCTGCCCGGTGCCGTAGGCGATCGCGTTGGGCGCGGTGCCGGCGGGCATCATGAACGCCAGACTCGCCGCCATCGACGCGGTGAACACCAGCACCAGCGGCGGCAGACCGGTCGCCACCGAGACCGCGCCGACCACCGGCAGGAACGCCGCCAGCGTCGCCACGTTCGACATGAATTCGGACGCCAGCACGGTCAGCGCGGCCAGCAGCAGGACCACCAGCAGCGGCGACAGCGCGCCCATGCCCGAGAGCGTCTGCCCGAGCCAGGCGCTGACCCCGTGCGCCTCCATCGCCGCGGCCACGCTCAGGCCGCCGCCGAACAGCAGCGCCACGCCCCAGGGAATGCGCTCGGCGGTCTTCCAGTCCAGCAGCCGCGTGCGCGGCGCGCCGTCGGCGCCGGAGGGCAGGGCGAACAGCAGCAGCGCACCGAAGATCGCGATCACGGTGTCGTTGAGGCCGGCCAGTGCGGGAAGCTGCTTCAGCAGCGGCGCGAACATCCACGACAGTGCGACCAGCAGGAACACCGCCAGCACCCGCCGTTCCGGACGCGTGATGGCGCCCAGCGCGCGGCGCCGCTCGGCCAGCAGCGCCGCGGCTTCGGCGCTGGTGCCGTGTCCACGCAGCGGCCAGGCCAGCACCGCCCAGGCCGCCAGCAGCATCGCCGCCATCAGCGGCACGGCGATGATCATCCACTGCGCGAAGCTCAGCTCCAGGCCCTGTTTGTCGAGGTAGCTCATCGCGATCAGATTGGTCGGCGACCCCACCGGCGTGCCGATGCCGCCGATCGACGCCGCGTAGGCCACCATCAGCACCAGCGCCGCGGTCAGCGCTGCCTGCGCATCGCGGCTCAGCGCGCCGCCGTGGGCGACCGCCTGCGCCACGCCCAGCGCGGTCGGCATCAGCATCAGCGTGGTCGCGGTGTTGGAGATCCACATCGACAGCAGCCCCGCGGCCAGCGCGAAGCTGCCGACCAGCGCTACCGGCCGGGTGCCGACGGCGGCGATCATGCCCAGCGCGATCCGCTGGTGCAGGCCCCAGCGTTCGATCGCGGTGGCGACGATGAAGCCGCCGATGAACAGGAAGATGATCGGGTCGGCATAGGCCGCGGTGGCCGCGGTCGGGGTGGCGATCCCGCCCAGCGGCAGCCAGACGATCGGCAGCAGCGAGGTGGCCGCGATCGGCACCGGCTCGGTCACCCACCACACCACCATCCATGCGAGCAGGCAGAGCGTGTGCCAGCCCGGCGCGCTCAGCCCTTCCGGCGGGCCGAGCGCGGCCATGGCGATCGCCAGCGCAGGTCCCAGCACGGCGCCCAGACGCGCGATGCGCCCCGCGTCTTCGGGCGCAGCGGGGGCGGGGGAGGGCGCGGCGGTATCGCTCATGCGCAACTGCGGGCAGTGGGGGCGCGGCCATGGTACAGGCTCGGCCGTGCGGGCCCGAGCGGCCATGAGCCTGTTCGATAGCTCCGCATGCATCGCGCTGAGCCTGTGGGCGTGCGGAGCAAGGAGGAGAGAGGGAGTGGACGTCCGTCCACGACTGAGCGAGGACGCCGCGCCATGCGGCCACAGGCTCAGCCCTTCGGGTTGCGACGCAACGCGATACATGCGGAGCTGTTGGGCAGGCTCTACCATGCGGCGATGAAAGCCCGCCTGATCGCCGTCGGCGAACGCGCGCCCGTCTGGGTCGCCGACGGTTTCGCCGAATACCGTAAACGGCTGTCGCACTGGCTGCCGCTGGAACTGGTCGAGATCGAACCCGGCCTGCGCGGCAAGGGCCGCGATCCCGCGCGCGCGACCGCGGACGAAGGCGCGCGGGTGCTGGCGGCGCTCCCGAAATCGGCCCAGGTCGTCGCACTCGACGGCCGCGGCCGGATGCACTCCTCGGAACAGCTCGCGCAGCGGCTGGAGCACTGGCGCAGCGGCGGCCGCGACCTCGCGTTCCTGATCGGCGGCCCCGAAGGCCACGCGCCCGAGGTGCTGGCCCGCGCCGACGAGTCGTGGTCGCTCGGGCCGCTGACGCTGCCGCACATGCTGGTGCGGCTGGTACTGGCCGAACAGCTTTACCGCGCCGCGGCGCTGTTGGCGAATCACCCTTATCACCGGGCCTGAACCGCGTCTCGTCACGCAGGCGACTCTGCGACTGCGGGTCATGTCGCAGATGAAATACGTGCTTCGTCACGCTTTGAAAGCGCAGCTGCGGTCAGAATCCGTGACCATGGCAGCCATTCGCGGATTTTCCGGATGGCAGCGTCGATATTGACGACGCCGGTCACAGTCCGCCCGCGCGTGCGGCACCTACGGTGCATCGCCCCCGACGCCGCCCCATCCGGCGCCTGAGGCCCGCGGGTCGGACGCCGACGCCCCGCGCGACCTTCCCCCGCCGGCGCGGATTCCGCGCGCAGGCCCCCGCCTGCGCACGGTCGAGGTGAGCGATGTACGAGCTGTTCCCCGTTTCCCTCCGTCGCGGCTTCGGCCGCACCGGCCTCGCGCCGTACGCATTGCTGCTGTCCTGCCTGCTCGCCGGCTGCGGCGCCACCGATGTCCAGCGCGATGCGCTCGCCGGCACTGCCGACGCCGTGCACAAGCGCCCGCCTCCGGCGGAGCCGCGCGAAGCCCGGCCGATCCTGCCGCGCCGTCAACCGCCGCCGCCGGTCGCCGCGCCGCAGCCGCTGCCCGATCTGCCCGCGGTCGACGGCAGCGCCAGCCCGGTGCTGTTCAAGCCGTTCATGGCCGACGCCGAGCGTTTCGGCGTGGTCGACGTGCGCCTGCATCCGATCGAGGGCGTGCCCACCGGGACATCGCAACTGGTGACCTTCGGCGTGCCGTTCCCGCGCGGCTCGATCACCCAGGCCGGGCTGTCGAGACTTCGCGTGCTGGACGCGCGCGGCGCCGAGATCCCGGCCTTCGTCGAACAACTCACGCCGTGGCGCCACGCCACCAACGCCGCGCTCGACGGCACATCGGTGCGCATCGCGCGCATCCAGTTCCGCTACAGCTTCACGGTGCTCCATCCCAACGCCGAAACCGTGCGCGTCGAATGGGGCTACACCGACCGCAGCCGGTCGCTGCCGTCGCTGGAGAACCCGCGCAACGGCTGGCAGTCGGTGACCAGCGGCAGCTTCGTCGCCGCCGACGGCGTGTCCGAACCGCGCGTGTATGCGGTGCTGCCCGCGTCCACGCTCAGCAAGGGCCTGCTCAAGTTCGGGCCGATGCGGCCGTTCG
>JBIJBH010000029.1:0-15576 GCA_044345315.1 Lysobacteraceae bacterium | reverse complement strand
CATCTGCACGGCCGTCACGGCCCGGCGCGGCTGGACTGGCTGGATGCGTGCATGGAGGCGAAGCGGATCGCGGCGCCGCGCTACGACGCGCCCGGCGAGACCGTGTACGCGCCGGCCCTGCTGCGGCGTCTGGCCGAACTGGCGCCCGATGCCGTGGTGAGCTGCGATGTCGGCCAGCATCAGATGTGGGTGGCGCAGCACTGGGCCTTCGATCATCCGCGCCGGCATCTGACCAGCGGCGCGCTCGGCGCGATGGGCTTCGGCCTGCCGGCGGCGATCGGCGCGCAGATGCAGGACCCGTCGGCGCAGGTCATCTGCGTCAGCGGCGACGGCTCGTTCCTGATGAACGTGCAGGAGCTGGCGACCCTCGCCCGCTACCGCCTGCCGGTGAAGATCGTGCTGCTCGACAACCAGGCCCTGGGCATGGTCCGGCAGTGGCAGGAACTGTTCTTCGAGCGCCGCTATTCCGAGATCGATCTGAGCGACAACCCGGATTTCGGCGCGCTGGCGCTGGCCTTCGGCGTGAGCACGCTCAAGCTCGAACGCGCCGCGGACATGGACGCGGCACTGCAGGCGCTGCTCGCGATCGAGGGCCCGGCGCTGCTGCACGTCGCGATCGATCAGGCCGCGAACGTGTGGCCGCTGGTGCCGCCCAACCGCAGCAATACCGAAATGATGGACGCCGACGAGGCCACGTCGCTGGAGCGGATCGCGCTGCCGGCGGCGCCCGCCGCCGCGCCATCGTCGCCGGCGCCGACTGCGTCGGCGACATCGACGACATCAGCGACATCGACGACAGCCACACCGACGACGGCTGCGGCCGCCGCGGACAGCGCCGCCTCTCTCTCCCTCCCCGCATCACCGTAACGGAGCCTCCCCCATGCGCTACCGACTCGATCTGACCCTGCGCCAGTCCGAAGGCGCGCTCGGCCGGGTGCTCGGCACCACCGAGCGCCGCGGTTTCCGCCCGCTCGCGGTCGAAGGCGAAGCCCGCGCCGACGGCGATCGCTGGCATCTGCAGATGACCGTGGAGGGCGACCGCCCGGCCGAAGGCCTGCATCAGCAACTGGCGAAGCTGTACGACTGCCTCGACGTGCAGGTGCAGCCATGTCGCTGAACGCCGACGCCGCGGTCGCCGAACGCCCGCAGGCCGCCGCGCGGGCCGAGGCCGCGACCGCGCCGCAGAAGCTGTGGTACGACGGCGCGCTGGTCGATGTCGGCACCCTGCAGGCCACCGTGCACACCCACACCCTGCACTACGGCAGCGGCGTGTTCGAGGGCATCCGCGCCTACGCCACCGCGCAGGGCGCGGCGGTGTTCCGCCTGCCCGAACACCTGGAACGCATGCGCCGCGGCGCCGAACTGCTGGGCATGGACTTCGATGTCGCGACCGCGACCGAAGCGGTGCTGGCGACGCTGCGCGCGAATCGCCAGGGCGACGCCTACATCCGCCCGCTGGCCTGGTACGGCGACGGCGGTTTCGGTCTGGATGTGGCCGGTCATCCGCAGCATCTGATGGTCGCGACCTCGTCCACCAACGTGCATCTGGGCGGCAACCGCACCCGGGTCGCGGTCTCGAAGTGGCGCCGCAATCCGGCGACTTCGCTGCCGCCGCTGAAGCTGTGCGGCGCCTACGTCAATTCGATCCTCGCCAAGCGCGAGGTCAAGGCGCGCGGCTTCGACGAGGCGCTGTTCGTCGACGAGGACGGCTTCGTGGTCGAATGCACCGGCGCCAACGTGTTCGTGGTCCGCGCCGGGCGGATCGTCGCAGTCGAGCATCGCGACGCACTGCCTGGCATCACCCGCGACAGCCTGATCGCGCTGAGCGGCGCCGAATCGCGGCCGGTCTCGCGCGAAGAGTTGCTGGAGGCCGACGAAGTCTTCGCCTGCGGCACCGCCGCGGAAGTGACTCCGATCGGCGAGATCGACGGCCGCGTCTACGACCCCGCGGCGCCCGTCGCGCGCGAGCTCGCGGCGCTGTACGCGGACACCGTGCGCGGCCGCAATCCGGCCTTCGCCGGCTGGCTGACCGGAGTCTGAGGCGGTCATGGGCGATGGCGTCGTCGGTCCGGTTCGCAACGCCGCAGCGGTCGGCGCCGGCGACGTGCTCGCCGCGCAGGCGCGGCTGCGGCGCTACCTGCCGCCGACGCCGCTGCACCACGCCGAACGCTTCGGCTGCTGGCTGAAGCTGGAGAATCTGCAGCGCACCGGTTCCTACAAGGTCCGCGGCGCGCTCAACGCGCTGCTGGCGGCGCGCGAACGCGGCGACGACCGCCCGGTGATCGCCGCCTCCGCCGGCAATCATGCGCAGGGGCTGGCCTGGGCCGCGTATCGCCTGAACATGCCGGCGATCGCGGTGATGCCGCACGGCGCGCCGCAGACCAAGATCGCCGGCGTCGCCCACTGGGGCGCCACCGTGCGCCTGCACGGCGAGACCTTCGACGAAGCGCGCGCGTTCGCGCTGCAGCTCGCCGAGAAGAACGGCTATCGCTTCCTGTCCGCGTTCGACGACCCCGACGTGATCGCCGGCCAGGGCACGGTCGGGATGGAGATCGCTTCGCTGGCGCCGGACGTGGTGCTGGTGCCGATCGGCGGCGGTGGCCTCGCCGCCGGCGTCGCGCTGGCGCTGGCCGCGCAGGGCGTGCGCATCGTCGGCGCCCAGGTCGAACACGTCGATGCGATGCATCGCGCGCTCAAGGGCCTGCCCGAAGGCGAGCCGCCGGTGGCGACGCTCGCCGACGGCGTGCGCGTGAAGCAACCCGGACTGCTGACCCGCGACATCCTCGCGCGCCTGCTCGACGACGTGGTGATCGTGCGCGAAGCCGAACTGCGCGAAACCCTGGTGCGGCTGGCGCTGGAAGAACATCTGATCGCCGAAGGCGCCGGCGCGCTGGCGCTGGCCGCCGGCCGCCGCGTCGCCGGCAAACGCAAATGCGCGGTGGTCTCCGGCGGCAACATCGACGCCGCGGTGCTCGCCGGCCTGCTCGCCGATGTGCGCCCGCGCGCGCCGCGCAAACCCCGCCGTCGCGCCCACGACGAAACCGCCACCACGGCGAAAACCGCAGCGCGCGTCCGCCCGCTTTCGGTGGTGCCGCCGCCGGCGCCCGCCGCGGACACCGCCTTTCCCCCTTCCGAAACCGCCCTGGAGGCCTACGCCTGATGGACAGCGACGTTGCCCGCACGCCCGAGAGGGTCGCGATCTTCGACACCAGCCTGCGCGACGGCGAGCAATCGCCCGGCTGCAGCATGACCGCGCCGCAGAAACTCCGCTTCGCGCATGCGCTCGCCGAGCTCGGCGTGGACACGATCGAGGCCGGCTTCCCGGCCAGCTCCGACAGCGACCTGCAGGGCTGCGCGGCGATCGCGCGCGAGGTGCGCGGCGCCGCCGTCGCCACCCTCGCGCGCTGCCACACCGGCGACATCGACGCCTGCGCCCGCGCCCTGGAACACGCCGACCGCCCGCGCATCCACGTCTTCATCAGCACCAGTCCGCTGCATCGCGAGCACAAGCTCGGGCTGAGCCGCGAACAGGTGATCGAACGCGCGATCGCCGGAGTCGCGCTGGCGCGGCGCTACGTCGACGACGTCGAATTCTCGGCCGAGGACGCACTGCGCACCGAGCCGGAGTTCCTCGCCGAGATCTGCAGCGCGGCGCTTGCCGCGGGCGCGCGGACCCTGAACATCCCCGACACCGTCGGCTACACCACGCCGGCCGAGATCCGCGCCCTGTTCGAATACCTGCGCGCGAACGTCAGGGACGCCGAGCGCGCGGTGTTCAGCGCCCACTGCCACGACGACCTCGGGCTGGCGGTCGCCAACAGTCTGGCCGCGATCGAGGGCGGCGCGCGCCAGGTCGAATGCACGATCAACGGCATCGGCGAACGCGCCGGCAACTGCGCGCTGGAAGAACTGGTCATGGCGCTGGAAACGCGCAAGGCCTACTTCAACGCGACCACCGCCATCGACACCCGCCGGCTGGTGCCGACCTCGCGCCTGCTCACCCGGATCACCGGCATGCAGGTGCAGCGCAACAAGGCCATCGTCGGTGCGAATGCGTTCGCGCACGAGTCGGGCATCCACCAGCACGGCATGCTCAAGCATCGCGGCACCTACGAAATCCTGCGCCCGGAAGCGGTGGGCTGGGCGAAATCGCAGATGATCATGGGCCGGCACAGCGGCCGCGCCGCGCTGGCCGACCGCCTGCGCGAACTGGGCTTCGCGCTGGACGAGGCGCAGCTGAACCAGATCTTCGCGCGTTTCAAGGCGCTGACCGAGAAGAAACGCGAAGTGTTCGACGCCGATCTGGAAGCGCTGGTGCTCGGCAGCGACGGCCGCAGCGCCGGCGGTTGGCGGCTGAACCGGCTGCAGGTCAGCACCGGCGTCGGCGAGGGCATGCTGCCCACCGCGAGCGTCGAACTGATCTCGCCCGAAGGCCGCCGCATCGCCGAAGCGGCGACCGGCGACGGCCCGGTGCACGCACTGTTCGCGGCGTTGGCGCGCGCCACCGCGACCCCGCTGCAGATCGAGAGCTATCAGGTCTCCAGCGTGACCACCGGCGAGGACGCGCAGGGTCAGGCCAGCCTGACCGCGCGCGTGCCGCACACCGACGGCGGCGGCGAGAACGGCGCCGATGAAATGAGCGGCAGCGGCACCAGCACCGACATCCTCGAAGCCAGCGCGCTGGCCTGGCTGGACATCGCCAACCGCCTGCTGCGCCGGCGCGCGCCGGCCGCCACGGGGGACGCTGCAGCCGAAGACACCGCCGCGCAAGCCGCCTCCGCCGCTCTTTCCGCCATCGCCTGACGCCCATGACCGACGCTCCGACCACTCCCGAACATCCGACGCACCCCCGAACCCTGTTCGACAAACTGTGGGACGCGCACGTCGTCGTCCCCGAGTCGGTCGACGCGCCGGCGGTGCTGTACATCGACCTGCATCTGATCCACGAAGTCACCTCGCCGCAGGCCTTCGCCGAACTCGACGCACGCGGCCTGCGCGTGCGTCGCCCGGACCGCACCAAGGGCACGCTCGATCACTCCACCCCGACCACGCCGCCCGACGCCGACGGCCGGCTGAGCTACGTCACCGCGCAGGCCGAGCAGCAGGTGGCGACACTGCGCGACAACTGCGCCCGCCACGGCATCGAGCTGTTCGATTTCGGCAGCGACCACCGCGGCATCGTGCACGTGATCGGCCCCGAACTCGGCCTGACCCTGCCCGGCAGCACCATCGTCTGCGGCGACAGCCACACCGCCACCCACGGCGCGTTCGGCGCGCTCGCCTTCGGCATCGGCACCAGCGAGGTCGGCCACGTGCTGGCGACCCAGTGCCTGCTGCAGCGCAAACCGAAGACCCTGGCGATCGAAGTCGACGGCGAACTCGGCCCCGGCGTCGGCGCCAAGGATCTGATCCTGCACGTCATCGGCACGATCGGCGTCGCCGGCGGCACTGGTCACGTCATCGAGTACCGCGGCAGCGCGATCCGCGCGCTGTCGATGGAAGAACGCATGACCGTGTGCAACATGTCGATCGAGGCCGGCGCCCGCGCCGGGCTGATCGCCCCGGACGAGACCACCTTCGCCTGGCTCGCCAATACCCCGCGCGCGCCGAAGGGCGCGGATCGGGACGCCGCGGAGGCGCGCTGGCGCGCGCTGCGCAGCGACGAAGGCGCATCGTTCGACCGCACCGTGCGGATCGACGCCCGCGACATCCGCCCGACCGTCACCTGGGGCACCCATCCGGGCCAGGTCGCGGCGATCGACGCGCGCATTCCGGTCGCCGATAACGACGACGCGCGCCGCGCGCTCGACTACATGCGCTTCGAGGGCGGGAAACCGTTGCTCGGTCAGGAAGTGGACGTGGTGTTCGTCGGCAGCTGCACCAACGGCCGGCTCAGCGACATGCGCCAGGTCGCCGAGGTGCTGCGCGGACGCCAGGTGCATCCGCGGGTGCGGATGCTGGTGGTCCCCGGTTCGGTGCAGGTGCAGCGCGAGGCCGAAGCCGAAGGCATCGACCGCATCGTCCGCGCCGCCGGCGCGGAATGGCGCGAGCCCGGCTGTTCGATGTGCATCGCGATGAACGGCGACATCGTCGCGCCGGGACAGCTCGCGGTGTCGACCAGCAACCGCAATTTCGAGGGCCGCCAGGGACGCGACGCGCGCACCGTGCTGGCCTCCCCGTTCACCGCGGCCGCGTGCGCGGTCGCCGGTCGCGTGGTCGACCCGCGCGATCTGCTGCAGGAGAGCGCGGCATGAGCCTCGAACCGCTGCTGCGCGTGCGTTCGCGCACCGTCTGTCTGCCCGACGCCAACATCGACACCGACCGGATCATCCCGGCGCGGTTCCTCACCACCACCACCCGCGAGGGCCTGGGTCGTCACGCCTTCAACGACTGGCGCTGGCGCGAGGACGGCACGCCCGATCCGGATTTCCCGCTCAACCGGCCCGAAGCGCAGGGCGCGCGGATCCTCGTCGCCGGCCGCAACTTCGGCTGCGGGTCCTCGCGCGAACACGCGCCGTGGGCGCTGCTCGACGCCGGCCTGCGCGCGGTGATCAGCGCCGAGATCGCCGACATCTTCCGCAGCAACGCGCTGAAGAACGGCCTGCTGCCGATCGTGCTCGACGCGGCCGTCGTCGACGAACTGCTGGCGCAGCCGGGACTGGAGCTCGACATCGACGTGGCCGCGGCCACGGTCGCGCTGCCCGACGGCCGCCGCTTCGATTTTCCGATCGACGGCTTCGCCCGCACCTGTCTGGTCGAAGGCGTCGATCAGCTCGGCTATCTGCTCAAGCAACTGCCGCACATCCAACATCACGAGGAGTCTTTCCATGCGCGCTGACATCGTCGTCCTGCCCGGCGACGGCATCGGCCCCGAAGTGACCGCCGCCGCGGTCGCGGTGCTCGAAGCCGTCGGCCAGCGCTACGGCCACAGCTTCCGTTTCGATCACCGCCGCATCGGCGGCGCCGCGATCGACGCCGAAGGCACGCCGCTGTCCGACGCCACCCTCGACGCCTGCCGCGGTGCCGATGCGATCCTGCTCGGCGCGGTCGGCGGTCCGAAATGGGGCGCCGGCGCGGTGCGCCCGGAACAGGGCCTGCTGCGCCTGCGCAAGGAACTCGGCCTGTACGCCAACCTGCGCCCGGTGCGCACCCATCCGGTGGCGCTGACCGCTTCGCCGATCAAATCGCATCTGCTCACCGGGGTGGACCTGATCGTGGTCCGCGAACTCACCGGCGGCGTCTATTTCGGCGCGCGCACGCGCAGCGAGAGCGGCGCCAGCGATCTGTGCGAATACACGGTGGCCGAAATCGAGCGCGTGATCCGCAGCGCCTGCCGCCTCGCCCGCGGCCGCCGCGGGCACGTCGTCTCGGTCGACAAGGCCAACGTGCTCGAAACCTCGCGACTGTGGCGCGAAGTCGCGACCCGCGTCGTCGCCGAGGAATTCCCCGACGTGCGTCTCGAACACCAGCTCGTCGACAGCATGGCGATGCATCTGATCGCGCGACCGCGCGACTACGACGTGATCGTCACCGAAAACATGTTCGGCGATATCCTCACCGACGAAGCCTCGATGCTGGCCGGCTCGATGGGCCTGCTGCCCTCGGCCTCGCTCGGCGACGGCCGGCTCGGCCTGTACGAACCGATCCACGGCTCGGCCCCCGACATCGCCGGCCGCGGCATCGCCAACCCATGCGGCGCGATCCTGAGCGCGGCGATGCTGCTGCGCCATTCGCTGGGCCTCGACGACGAAGCGCGCTGCGTCGAAAAGGCCGTGGCCGAAGCGATCGACCGCGGCGCGCTCACCGCCGACCTCGCCCCGGCCGGCACCGCGATCGGCACCGAGGCCATGACCGCGGCGGTGATCGCCCAGCTCCAGACCGAATGCGAGGCGGTGATGATGCGGGATTGATGGACGCACAATCGGTCGATGCACGATCAACACGGTAAAGCGGTCTTCAGCCCGCTGCTCACCTCTCCGGATGCGGGACAGCGGGGTGAAGCCCGCTCTACCGTTCCCGGGCGGCCGAAACATCGCGACAGCATCCCGAACAAAAACCATTTGACGATCCGCCCCGCCATCGTTTACACCTGATCCATGCCCATCGTGTTCGCTGCCATCGACGCCCGCGCTGCCCGCATTCCGCATGCGGCCGTCTGCGCGTCGATCGCGATCACCACCGCCCGCACTTCCACCGGCACTACCACCGGTACGACCAGCGGTGCGGGCTGCGGCAGCGAAACGGACTGATCCCTTCGACCTCCGCCCCGCACCCGAACCGGGTCCGCGGGGCAGGCGCTTCCGGACACGACGACGATGCGGGGCTCCCACCAGGAGCTTTGCCCATGGAGTTTTCCGCAGTGGATACTCGCAACCCGGCCCCCGCCGCCGCGACGGCGCGCCACCGCGCGCACAAGTTCGGCGGCAGCAGCGTCGCCGACGTCGATCGCTACCGCCACGTCGCCTCCCTGCTGCAGGCGTCGCCCGAACCGCGCGCGGTCGTGGTCTCGGCGATGCAGGGCGTCACCGACGCGCTGACCGCGCTGGTCGCCGACGCCGCCGCCGACCGCGACTGGCAGGACGCCTGGTCCCGTCTGCGCGACCAGCACCTCGCCACCGCCTACCGCCTCGACGGCGTCGACCGCCATGCGCTCGTGTCCTGGCTGGATCAGGAATTCGCCGCGCTCTCCGCCCTGCTCGGCCGCATCGCCGACGACTGCGCCGGCGACGCCGACAAGCTCGCCGCGCACGATCACGCCGCGGTGCAGGGCCTGGGCGAGGTCTGGTCCTCGGCGCTGCTGCAGGCCGCACTCGGCGGCGAGGCCGCGGGCTGGGCCAGACTCAATGCGCGCGACGTGCTGGTGGTGCATCCGGGCGAACTCGGCGTGGCGGTGGACTGGCCGCGCAGCCGCGAACGCTTCGCCGCCTGGCGCGCGCGCCATCCGCAGGCCGATGTGGTCATCACCGGCTTCGTCGCCCGCGACGCCGACGGCCGCCCGGCCACCCTCGGCCGCAACGGCAGCGATTATTCCGGCGCGATCTTCGCGGTGCTGTTCGAGGCCGCCGATCTCACCATCTGGACCGACGTCGACGGCGTGCTCAGCGCCGATCCGCGGCTGGTCCCCGACGCGGTCTGCCTGCCGGCGATGTCCTACGCCGAGGCCTGCGAACTGGCGTATTTCGGCGCGAAAGTGCTGCATCCGCAGACGATGGCGCCGGCGATGCAGGCGCGGCTGCCGATCCTGATCCGCAATTCGCGCAATCCCGACGCGCCCGGCACCCGGATCGCAGACAGCACGCAGGCCGACGAAGCGCAGGCCACCGGCGGCTCGCCGGTGAAAGGCCTGAGCCTGGTCCGCGACATGGCCGTGCTCGAACTCAGCGGCGCCGGCCTGATCGGCGTGCCAGGTACCGCCGAGCGCATGTTCGCCGCGCTGCACGCCGCCGGCGTGTCGGTGACGATGATCTCGCAGGGCTCCAGCGAGCATTCGATCTGCTGCATCCTGCCCGCAGCGCAGGCGGAACGCGGCCGCGAAGCGGTGCGCGCGGCCTTCGCCGAGGCGATCGGCGACGGCCAGGTCGAAGGCGTCGACATCACGCCGGACATCGCCGTGCTCGCCGCGGTCGGCGACGGCATGGTCGGCACTCCGGGCGTCTCCGCGCGGCTGTTCGCGGGGCTGGCGCGGGCGCGGGTGAACATCCGCGCGATCGCGCAGGGCGCGAGCGAACGCAACATCTCGGTCGCGATCGCCGACGCCGACGCGGTGCGCGGTCTGCGCGCCGTGCACAGCGCGTTCTGGCTGTCTCCGGCGACGCTGTCGGTGGGCCTGATCGGCCCCGGCAACGTCGGCCGCGCCCTGCTCGCCCAGCTCGCCGAGGCGCTGCCGCGGTTCATCGGCGACCCGCGCATGGATCATCGCCTCGACCTGCGCCTGCGCGCGATCGCCGGCAGCCGCGCGATGCACCTGGCCGGGAGCGCACTCGATCCCGCGACCGCTGCCGACGCGCTGCGCCGCGACGACGCCGAAGCCCTGGATCTCGACCGCTTCGCCGCGCACGTGCGCGCCGAACATCTGCCGCATGCGCTGATCGTCGACTGCAGCGGCAGCGATGCGGTCGCCGCGCGTTATCCGGAATGGCTGGCGATGGGCATCCACGTCGTCACCCCGAGCAAACATGCCGGCAGCGGCGACGCCGCGCGCTACCGCGCGATCCGCGAAGCGGAGAAACACGGTGGCCTGTTCCGCTACGAGGCCACGGTCGGCGCGGGCCTG
Source organism: Lysobacteraceae bacterium (assembly GCA_044345315.1). Classification (GTDB taxonomy): domain Bacteria; phylum Pseudomonadota; class Gammaproteobacteria; order Xanthomonadales; family Xanthomonadaceae; genus Lysobacter_I. The sequence continues at coordinate 5,303 of JBIJBH010000029.1, read as the reverse complement.
CCGGTGATCCAGACCCTGCGCTCGCTGCTGGACACCGGCGATGCGCTGACCGGGATCGAAGGCGTGCTCTCCGGCACGCTCGCCTGGCTGTTCAACCGCTACGACGGCAGCGTGCCGTTCTCCGAACTGGTCGCCGAGGCGAAGGCGCTGGGCTACACCGAGCCCGATCCGCGCGACGATCTCGGCGGCGTCGATGTCGCGCGCAAGCTGGTGATCCTCGCCCGCGAAGCCGGCGCCGCGCTGTCGCTGGCCGATGTCGAAATCGAAAGCCTGGTGCCCGAAGCGCTGCGCGAGATTCCGCGTGACGAGTTTCTCGCCCGCCTGTCCGAACTCGACGCGCCGATGCAGGCGCGCCTCGACGCCGCGCGTGCGGAGGGTCGCAGCCTGCGCTATCTGGCGCAGCTCGACAGCGAAGGCCGCGCGCGCGTGGGCCTGGCGATGCCCGAACCCGGACACGCCAGCCTGCACAGCCGGCTCACCGACAATCTGATCCAGTTCCGCACCCGCCGCTATGCCCACAATCCGCTGGTGGTGCAGGGCCCGGGCGCCGGTGCGGACGTGACCGCGGCCGGCGTGTTCGGCGATATTCTCGCGATCGCGGGCACGCTGGGCGCCCGCCCCTTCGGAGCGGGTGCATGAGCGTTTCCCCGGCGGATGCCGAACCACAACAGCGTGCCGATCGACCGCAGCAGGCCGCGCGCGCTTTCGCGCCGGCGAGCGTCGGCAACATCGGCGTCGGCTTCGATCTGCTCGGTCACGCCATCGACGGCCCGCGCGACGTCGCGATCGTGCGCCGGATCGACGCGCCCGAGGTGCGGATCGTCGCGATCCGCGGCAGCGTGACCGGCGCCGATGCGCTGCCGCTCGAAGCGGAGCGCAACACCGCCGGCCGCGCGCTGATCGCGCTGCGCGAAGCGCTGGCGCTGCCGTTCGGGTTCGAGATCGAACTGGAGAAAGGCATTCCGCTCGGCTCCGGGCTGGGCGGCTCGGCCGCGTCGTGCGTGGCCGCGCTGGTCGCCGCGAACGCGCTGCTCGACACACCGCTGTCGCGCGACGCGCTGTACCCGTTCGCGCTGGAGGGCGAAGCGGTCGCCAGCGGCAGTCGACACGGCGACAACGTCGCGCCGATGCTGCTCGGCGGCGCGGTCCTCGCGACCCACGACCGGATGATTCCGCTGCCGGTGCCGGACTGGCTGCACTGCGTCGTGGTCCATCCCGATCAGGTGCTGGAAACCCGCCGCGCCCGCGCCGCATTGGCCGAGCCCTATCCGCTCGCGCAGTTCGTCGAACAGAGCACGCATCTCGCACTCTTCCTCACCGGCCTGCAGCGCGGCGATGCAGCGCTGATCCGCGACGGCCTGCGCGACGTGCTGGTCGAGCCGCGACGCGCACCGCTGATCCCGGGTTTCGCCGCAGTGAAACAGGCCGCGCTCGATCATGACGCGCTCGGCGCCAGCATCTCCGGCGCCGGCCCCAGCGCGTTCGCCTGGTTCGCGTCGAAAGCGCAGGCCGAAGCCGCGGCGCCGGCGATGCGCGCGGCCTTCGTCGCCGCGGGCTACGACGCCCGCGCCTACGTCTCGGCGGTCGCGGCGCCCCGAGCCGAGGTACTGTGATGCGCTTCGTCAGCACCCGCGGCGGTACGCCGCCGACCGGCATCGACGCCGCGCTGATCGCCGGCCTCGCGCCGGACGGCGGGCTGTACGTTCCCGAGACGATTCCGACGCTGCCGGCCTCGATCGTGCGCATGCCGTCGCCGTCGCTCGCCGACACCGCGACCGAAGCGCTGGCGCCGTTCTTCGTCGAATCTTCGCTGCGCGACGCCCTGCCCGCGCTGTGCGCCCGCGCCTACAACTTCGACGCGCCGCTGCGCATGCTGCGCGGGCGCGGCGATCATCTGCTCGAACTGTTCCACGGCCCGACCGCCGCGTTCAAGGATTACGCCGCGCGGTTTCTGGCGGAGTGCCTGTCGGCGCTCGGCCATCAACAGGACGGTGCGCCGAGGCGCACCCTATCCGAGACGACGACGACCATTCTCGTCGCCACCTCCGGCGACACCGGCGCTGCGGTGGCGGGCGCGTTCCATCGTCGCCCGGGGTTCGAGGTCGTGATCCTCTATCCCGATGGCCGGGTCTCGCCGCGGCAGGCGCACGGGCTGGAATGCTGGGGCGACAACGTGCGCACCTTCCGCGTCGCCGGCACCTTCGACGACTGTCAGCGCATGGCCAAGACCGCGCTGTCCGACCGCGATCTGCGCGAGCGCATGGCGCTGACCTCGGCCAACAGCATCAGCCTCGGCCGCCTGCTGCCGCAGCTCGCCTACTACGCCCACACCGCGCGCAACTTCTTCGCCGCGCACAGCACCGAACTCAATCTGATCGTGCCCACCGGCAACCTCGGCAACGCCGCCGCGGCGGTGCTGGCGAAGCGGATGGGCTTCCCGATCGGCGAGATCGTGCTCGCGACCAACGCCAACGACGTGCTGCCGCGCTTCTTCGCCGGCAACGACTACGCGCCCGCGGCGACGAAGGCGACCCTCGCCAACGCCATGGACGTCGGCGCACCGAGCAACTTCGAACGCCTGCGCCACTGGTTCGCCGACGACACCGCATTGCGCGGCGCACTGCGCGCACGCGCCGTGGTCGACGCGACCATCCGCAGCACCATTGCCGCCGCACCGAAACGCCACGGCATCGTCCCCTGCCCGCATACCGCCTGCGGCCTCAAGCTGCTCGAAGACCTGCGCACCGCCGGCGATACTCGGCACTGGGCGGTCGTCGCGACCGCACATCCGGCGAAGTTCGACAGCATCGTCGAGCCGCTGGTCGGGCATGCGGTCGAGGTGCCGCCTGCGCTGGCGGAATGCCTGGCGAGGCCGGCGCATGGCGAAGCGCTGGACGCCGACGATGCGGCGCTGCGGGAGAGGCTCCTGGCGCAATAACTGTATAGCGCGGAACCCGCGAAGCGAGTTGCTTCTCCACAGCGAAGCTGGTCATTCCGCCGTTGCGTTTCCTGCGGGCCATGAAGGAATCGCCTTCTGCGATTCCGCCATGCAGTCCTCAAGACGATGCTGCTGCCCGCACGCACGTCCGCCCGCCCCACCACCGAAACCATGGCCGCCTAGGGATGACACCGGCGCGGCCCGCTGGGCGCGCGCCACGATGGCACCAAGCGCAACTACCCCTGCGGCGCCTACGCCGGTGGTCGCGCGAAAACGGCTGCGTCTTTTGATGTCCTTATGGACATTTCATGTCGCCATGACGATGGCATCGATCAGGTTTCGCGGCCATGCACGGCCGCGGACGACATCGCATGCCGCAGGGCAAAGAGCGCGCAACATCATGTTTGAAAAGGTAATTCTGGGGACAATCCCGAACATGAAAGGGCCGACTGGATGTACAAACACTACCGCATTGCCGACGACGGAAGTCGCTGCATTGCTGCAGCGCAAATTGACACCGGTAGTCATTTTTGCGGTGAATACGGCCTGCAACGACGACGCGCGCAGTCACTGGCGCAGCGTGGCTGCGGAACAGGGTTCCCCCCCCCATCACTTCCAGCAGGGAGACGCTCATGCACACCCTTCGCAACGTTCTCACCCACCGACGCGCCGGCCTCCTGGCCAGCCTCGCCGTACTCGGTCTCGCCGTCGCCGGCAACGCCAGCGCTCAGGCCATGGGCTACGCGGCCGGCACCACCGGCGGCGGCAGCCGCACGCCCGTCAACGTCAGCACGCCCGACCAGATGCGCGCGGCGATCAACGCCTACAGCGGCAGCGGCGGCCTCGTGCTGAACTACACCGGCCGCTTCAGCTACACCAGCATCACCGACGTCTGCGCGCAGTGGCAGAAAGCGCCGAACGTCGTCGAGATCAAGGACAAGAGCGACATCACCATCCTCGGTGCGCCCGACTCATCGGCGAACTTCGGCATCTTCATCGTCGGCAATTCGAAGAACATCATCGTCCGCAACATGACCATCGGCCTTCTGCCCGGGGGCGAAGGCGCGGATTCGATCACCGTCGAGGGTCGCGGCACGGGACGCATCCCGTCGAAGATCTGGATCGACCACAACACGATTTTCGCTTCGTTGACCAAATGTCCCGGCGCCGGCGACGCCAGCTTCGACGGTGGCATCGACATCAAGCGCGGCGCGTTCAACGTCACGGTGTCGTACAACCACGTCCACACCTACCAGAAGGTCGCGCTCAACGGCCACAGCGACAGCTCGACCGAGCACAGCGCCGCGCGCACGACCTACTACCGGAACCGCTTCGAGAACGTGCAGTCGCGGCTGCCGCTGCAGCGCTTCGGCCTGACCCACATGGCCAACAACTACTTCGGCAACGTCTCGACCTCGGGCATCAACGTGCGCATGGGCGGCGTGTCGCTGATCCAGGCGAACTACTTCGAGAACGTCGCCAACCCGGTGACCTCGCGCGACAGCTCGCAGATAGGCTACTGGGACCTGCGCAACAACTTCGTCGGCAGCGGCATCACCTGGACTTCGCCCGGCAGCGGTGGCGTGAATGCGACCAACTGGCAGACCACGCGCGCCTATCCGGAAGCCCTGCCATACAGCCTGCAGATCGCTCCGGCGGCGCAAGTCAAATGCATCGTCTTCAATACCGCCGGCGCCAACACGAACCTGGCGACCTCTGCGCCGCAGTGCGGCTGATGCCGGGATGCAGGAAAGCAGTCGCCCCGCGCGGGGCGACTGCTTCGAGGCCTCGTCATGCGCCGGAACGAGCGCAGGCGCGCTCGTTCTGGCGCCGGGACGCTCGCTGCAATCAATCAAACCAAAACGTATTGAAACATCATGTTTCAATGCGCGCAGCAACCTGCTGAATTGAAAAACTTTTCATGGCCTCGCCTGTCGCGCGACGCCGCTGCCGCCCAAGGCACTGCGGCGACCAGGCGCGGAGGGCCCGCCGGGAGACCTCAGGGCGAAACGGAACCCCAGGCCAGGGTCCCGTCCGGGCACACGCGACACCTCCCGAAGCGGTAGGCAGCACGCGCGTGGCCGGGTTGACGATTCACGATCCGTCGCGCACCACGCGCTTCTCGGCGACCGCAGGGCGGGCTCGAGCCTGAGGCCTCCCCACGTTTTTTTGCAAGAAATCCAGAATAAAGCGCGCCAGCTATCCTATCCGTCAGCCGACAAGGGTTTCGATCTTGATCTACCGGGGCCCCTGGTTGCGGCGGGATTCGCGGATCAGGCCCGAAGAGCGCGCGACAGGTCGTAGGGCGGGCTCAAGCCCGCCATCTCGAAACCCCGCCATCTCGAAACCCCCACCATCTCGAAAC
>JBIJBH010000468.1:0-3025 GCA_044345315.1 Lysobacteraceae bacterium | reverse complement strand
AACCATGGGCATTCGACTTCTCGAATGACGCGCAGATGCGGCGTTTTTGCATGCGGCGGGCTTGAGCCCGCCCTACGACCTGGCGTCGAGTCGACAAAAAGCAGGTCCCTCGCCGATGGCTCGGGATGACAAAACAAGTCCGAATTCGCAAACCGGGCCGCCCGCGGCGGGAGGGGGGAAGGAGCCGACGAGCGGCCCGGATGCGAAAGCGGTCAGGCGGCGGTGCGGGCCTCGTCCGCGCGGACGCGGAACCAGGCGGCATACAGCGCCGGCAGGAACAGCAGCGTGAGCGCGGTGGCGACGATCAGGCCTCCCATGATCGCTACCGCCATCGGTCCGAAGAACGCGCTGCGTGTGAGCGGCACCATCGCCAGGATCGCGGCGAGCGCGGTCAGCACGATCGGACGGAAGCGGCGCACGGTGGATTCGACGATCGCGGTCCAGCGGTCGTGGCCGGCGGCGATGTCCTGTTCGATCTGATCGACCAGGATCACCGAGTTGCGCATGATCATGCCCGACAGCGCGATCACGCCGAGCATCGCGACGAAGCCGAACGGCACCCGGAACACCAGCAGGAACAAGGTCACGCCGATCAGGCCCAGCGGCGCGGTGGTCAAGACCAGAAACACCCGCGACAGGCTGCGCAGCTGCAGCATCAGCAGGGTCACGACCACGAACAGGAACAGCGGCATGCCGGCCTTGATCGAATTCTGGCCGCGCTGCGAATCCTCGACGCTGCCGCCGGTACTCAACAGATACCCCGGCGGCAGTTCGGCGCGGATCGCATCCAGGGTCGGATCGATCTGCGCGACCACCGTCGCCGGAGTCGGGCCGTTGATCACGTCCGCGCGCACGGTGACGGTCGGCAGACGGTTGCGGTGCCAGATCACGCCGTCCTCGAACACCGATTCCATGCGCGCGATCTGCATCACCGGCACGGTCTGGCCGTTGTCGGTGGGCACGGCGAGGCTGCCGAGCAGATCCAGCCGCGCGCGCTCATCCTCCGGCCCGCGCAGGAGGATCTCGATCAGCTCGTTGTCCTCGCGATAGGTGCTGACCCGCAGTCCCGACAGCGCGCTGGACAGGAACGCCGCGAACTTCTCCGAACTTACGCCCAGCGCACGCGCGCGGTCCTGATCGATCACCAGACGCACGACCTTGCTCGGTTCGTCCCAGTCGAGATTGACGTTGATGACGTTGGGATTGGCGCGGACCTTGACCATCACCTCGCCGGCGATCGCGCGCACGCGCTCGATATGCTCGCCGGACACGCGGTACTGGATCGGATAACCGACCGGGGGGCCGTTCTCCAGTCGGGTCACACGCAGTTGCAGGTCGGGAAAGGTGTGGCGCACGTCCTGCATCAGCCAGTCGCGCAGCGATTCGCGCGATTCGACGTCGCGGGCGCGGACCACGAACTGGGAAAAATTGTTCGCCGGCAATTGCTGGTCCAGCGGCAGATAGAAACGCGGCGAACCGGTGCCGACGTAGGCGACATAGTTCTCGACTTCGGCGCGTTTGGCCAGCAGCGTTTCGAGGCGGCGCGCGGCGGCGGCGGTGGCCTTGAGCGAACTGCCTTCGGCCAGTTCGACGTCGACCATCAGCTCCAGCCGGGTCGAATCGGGGAAGAACTGCTGCGGCACGAAGCGGAACAGCAGCACCGAAAGCACGAACGCCGCGAGGGTCGCGAAGATCACCAGCCAGCGGCGGCGGATGCAGCCGCGCACGAGCGTGCGGAAACCCTGATAGAAGCGACTGTGATACGGGTCGTGCGCATGCGCGCCCGCGGCGAGGATCGGCGGCGGCGCGAGCAGCCCGGCGTACTGCGGCCAGCGATCGGCCAGGCGCTCGCGGAAGGCGCGGATGCGGCCTTCGAGCGAACCGGGCTTCGGCAGCGTGTGCGGATCGGGCAGCATCTTGTCGCCCAGATACGGAATGAACAGCACTGCCGCGATCCACGACACGATCAGGGCCAGGGTCACCACCTGGAACAGCGAACGGGTGTACTCGCCGGTGCCGGATGCGGCGGTCGCGATCGGCAGAAAGCCGGCCGCGGTCACCAGGGTGCCGGTCAGCATCGGGAACGCGGTGCTCTCGTAGGCGAAGGCCGCGGCCTTCAGTCGCGAATAGCCCTGCTCCATCTTGATCGCCATCATCTCGACCGCGATGATCGCGTCGTCCACCAGCAGGCCGAGCGCCAGCACCAGCGCGCCGAGCGAAATCTTGTGCAGACCGATGCCGAAGTAGTGCATCAGCGCGAAGGTCATCGCCAGCACCAGCGGAATGCTGACCGCGACCACCAGCCCGGTGCGCAGACCGAGCGAGAAGAAGCTCACCAGCAGCACGATCACGACCGCTTCGCCGAGCACGCGCAGGAATTCGCCGACCGAATCGCGCACCGCCGCCGGCTGATCGGCGACGCGATGCAGCTCCATCCCCAGCGGCAGGGTCGGGCGCAGGCGATCGGTCGCCGCATCCAGCGCCTTGCCCAGGCGCAGGATGTCGCCGCCGGGCTTCATCGAGACGCCGATGCCGACCGCGTCCTGGCCCATGTAGCGCATTCGCGGCTGCGCCGGATCCGCGTAACCGCGGGTCACGGTGGCGATGTCGCCCAGGCGCACGGTGCGGTCGCCGACCCGGATCGGGAAACGGCGGATGTCATCGACCGATTCGAACGCGCCGGTCACCCGCAGCTGCACGCGGTCGGTGGCCGTTTCGAAGAATCCCGCCGGGGTCACCGCGTTCTGTTCGGCGAGCGCCTGCTGCACCAGCGGCAGGGGAATGCCCAGGGTCGCCAGCTTGGTGTTCGACAGCTCGATCCAGATCTTCTCGTCCTGCAGCCCGATCAATTCGACCTTGGCCACGTCCGGCACCCGCTGCAGCTCCAGCTCCAGGCGTTCGGCGTAGTCCTTGAGCAGCGCGTAGTCGTAGCCCTTGCCGCTGAGCGCGTAGATGTTGCCGTAGGTATCGCCGAATTCGTCGTTGAAGAACGGCCCGATCACGCCCTGCGGCAGGGTCGGCCGGA
>JBIJBH010000313.1:0-4900 GCA_044345315.1 Lysobacteraceae bacterium | reverse complement strand
TGTAACCCCACACCCGCCGACGCCCGACGCGACGGCCTTCCGAGGAGACATCCCCATGCCGGTGATGCAGCGCATCCAGTCCGAGATCGAGTCGCATCCGATCGTGTTGTTCATGAAAGGCACGCCGCAGTTCCCGATGTGCGGCTTCTCCAGCCGCACCGCCCAGGCCCTCAAGGCCGCCGGCGCCGCCGAGTACCACAGCATCAATGTCCTCGAAGACCCCGAAGTCCGCGCGAATCTGCCGCGCTACTCCAACTGGCCGACCTTCCCGCAGCTGTTCATCAACGGCGAACTGATCGGCGGCTGCGACATCACCCTCGAGCTGTACGAGTCGGGCGAACTGGCGCGAATGATCGCCGAGGCGCAGAAGGCCTGATGTCCGCCGCCGTGTCCGCGACGCCGGCCGCGCGTCCGCTCGAAGGTCGCGTCGTCCTGGTCGTCGGAGCGCACGGCGCGCTCGGACGCGCCGCTTCGCTGGCTTCGGCGGCGGCCGGCGCCAGCGTCATCCTGCTCGGGCGCAAGGTGCCGAAGCTCAACCGCGTGCACGACGCGATCGTCCGCGACGGCGGCGAAGCGCTGCTCTATCCGCTCGATCTCGAAGGCGCCACGCCGGTCGATTACGCCGACATGGCCGAACGCATCGGCGCCGGCCCGGGGCGTCTCGACGGCATCCTCCACTGCGCCGCCGACTTTCCCGGCCTCACCCCGCTCGAACAGACCGACCCCGGCGCCTTCGCCCGCGCCCTGCACGTCAATCTGACCGCGCGCTGGTGGCTCACCCAGGCCTGTCTGCCGCTGCTGCGGCAGGCATCCGACAGCGCGGTCGTGTTCGCGATCGATCGCGATGCCGCTGCCGGGCAGGCGTTCTGGGGCGGCTACGGCCTGGCCCAGTCGGCGCTCGCCACGCTGGTGTCGACCCTGCATGCGGAACTCGCGAACTCGCCGGTGCGCGTCTGCGGGTTCGCCCCGGGCCCGATGCGCACCCCGCTGCGCAGCCGCGTCTTCGTCGAGGACAGCGAGTCCTCCGCGCGCGACCCCGACGCCGTGGCGCCGGCCTGTGTGCGCCTGCTGTCGTCCGCCGGGGCCGAACATCGTGGCCGGATCTGGTCGCCGGCATAGACCGCGTCGATCGGGGTGCCGATGAACGGCAGCCCGCAGCGCGGAAGCTCGGTGGCCGCTGATCCGGTCGCGTGAGGGATGCGCCCCCGCACCGGTGCAGGGTCCAGAACCCCTTGCGGACTGACATTCAAGTGAATTCTCAGGACTGTTCAGCCAATCTTTTCAACGGCTTACGTCCGCCGTCGCGGTCATTCCCCTGTCATATTCCGCCACTATCGTGTTAACCTATGGTTAACCCGAGCCTATCCGGCAATACAGGCGGCGGGTCCAGTCCTCCCCCGCTTCCGATCGCGGCGCCGCAGCACAGCGGCCGCGATCTTTTCGTTCGACTCACGCATCGTCATCTCCAACGAGGCCCAGCGCAATGAACCACTCCAACCGTTTCCGACTCTCGAAACTGTCGATCGGTCTGATCGCCGCTCTCGCCGCGGCTCCGGTCTTCGCCCAGAACACCACCGCCGCACTCAGCGGCCAGGTCCTCGGCGCCGACGGTCAACCGCTCGCCGGTGCCGAAGTGACCATCGTCCACACCGAGTCGGGCACGGTCAGCCGCGTCGTCACCGACGCCAACGGCCGCTACAACGCGCGCGGCCTCCGCGTCGGCGGCCCGTACACCATCACCGCGAACGCGGACGGCGGCTCCCAGTCCGAGAGCGATGTCTATCTCGCCCTCGATCAGGTGTCGCAGGTCGACATCGCGATCGGCGGCAGCGAGCTGGAGACCATCGCGGTCGTCGGCGCGGCCGGCCCGACCGTGTTCAGCGCCGACCGCATGGGCGCCGGCAGCAACGTGACCCGCGAACAGATCGAAAGCTTCGCCTCGATCAAGCGCGACCTGCAGGACTACGCCCGCCTCGATCCGCGCATCTCGCAGACCGACAAGGAGCGCGGCGAAATCTCCGCCGGCGGCCAGAACACCCGCTACAACAGCATCACCATCGACGGCGTGACCACCAGCGACACCTTCGGTCTGGAAGCCAACAACCTGCCGACCGCGAAGCAGCCGATCTCGATCGACGCGATCCAGGAAGTCAACGTCAACATCGCCAACTACGACGTCACCCAGCGCGGCTACACCGGCGCCAACATCAACGCCGTGACCAAGTCGGGCACCAACGATTTCCGCGGCAGCTTCACCTATGTCTTCCGCGACGAAAACGGCGTCGGCAAGCGCTTCATCCGCAGCAACAACAGCTACACCGACTTCGGCCCGTTCGAGGAAGAGACCTTCGGCGTCACCTTCGGCGGCCCGATCATCAAGGACCGCCTGTTCTTCTTCCTCGCCTACGAGGACTTCCGCGCCACCAAGACCCTTCCGGACTTCGGTCCCCTGGGCAGCAGCAGCGGTACCCAGGTCGGCATCACCCAGACCGAAATCGACGCCGTGCGCGCTGCCGCGAGCAGCCTCTACGGCATCAACATCGGCGGCACCAGCATTCCCTCCGGCGCCGAGACCAAGGTCGAGGATCTGCTGCTGAAGATCGACTGGAACATCAACGACAACCATCGCGCCAGCCTGCGCTGGAACCGCACCGAGCAGTCCGAGCCGTTCCTGCCGGGCTTCGGCACCCGCGCCCTGTCGCTGTCCTCGCACTGGTACGACCAGAGCAAGGAGTTCGAGACCTGGGCCGGTGAGTGGTTCGCCGACTGGTCCCAGAACTTCTCGACCGAGGCCAAGGTCTCGTACCGCACCTACGACAGCGCGCCGCAGAATGCCTCGCGCCTGCCGCAGATCACCGTGCAGTTCAGCAATCCGCTGCCCCCGGGCACGCCGCCTTCGGTCGCGACCGGCACCCGCAGCCTGGTGTTCGGCACCGAGCGCAGCCGTCACTTCAACGTGCTGTCCACCGATACCTGGACCGGTTACGTCGGCGCCAACTGGTACATCGGCGACCACACCCTGAAGTTCGGCGTCGACTACGAGCGCAACGACGTCTTCAACGCCTTCCTCCAGGACACCTTGGGCCAGTACACCTTCGCCAGTCTGGCCGCGTTCCAGGCCGGTACGCCTTCGGCCTACCAGTCGCAGCAGGCCGCGGCCGGCTTCGGGCTGAACGACGGTGCCGCCGAGTGGTCGCTGCGCAACTTCGGCGTGTTCCTGCAGGACACCTGGATCGTCAATCCGAACCTCACGATCACCTACGGCGTGCGCGTGGACATCCCCGACATGCCGGAGAATCCGACGTTCAACGCCGCCGCGTCCGCCGCGCCGGTGTTCAACAACACCAACAATTTCGCCCGTCAGACCGGCGGCTTCGGCTTCAACAACACCCAGACCATCGACGGCAAGGAGCTGATCCAGCCGCGCTTCGGTTTCAACTACACCTTCGACAGCGAGCGCCAGACCCAGATCCGCGGCGGTTTCGGCCTGTTCCAGGGCGCGGCCGCCAACGTGTGGCTGTCGAACCCGTACTCGAACACCGGCATCACCACCCGCATCTACGGTTGCGGCGGCTCGTTCGCGGCCTGCTCGGGCGCGATCTTCAGCGCCAACCCGGACAACCAGCCGCAGCCGGCCGGCAGCCCGCCGGCGGCCAACGTCGACTTCCTCTCCGACGATCTGCGTCAGCCGTCGGTGTGGAAGGCCAACCTCGCGTTCGAGCATGAGCTGCCGTGGTGGGACATGGTGTTCAGCGCCGAGTACGTGCAGACCCGGGTCAACAGCGCGATCCATTACGAACATCTGAACCTCGGCCTGCCCACCCGCATCGGCGTGGACGGCCGCGAGTTGTTCTGGAACGCCGCGGGCCTGGGCACGGCCTGCTTCTCGTCCACCGGCGCGATCCTGACCAGCGGCGCCTGCGCCGGCGCCAACCAGCCGCGCACCCGCGCCCGCAACAACACCGCCTTCAACAACGTGCTGCTGGCGCGCGAGACCACTAAGGGCCGCGGCGAGAACCTGACCATCGGTCTTAGCCGGCCGATGAAGAACGACTGGGCCTGGAGCTTCGCCTACAGCTACACCGAAGCCACCGACGTCAACCCGCTGACGTCCTCGGTCGCCAACTCCAACTGGCAGAACCGCGTCTCGTTCAATCCGAACGAAGAAGTCGCTGCGCGTTCCAACTACGTCACCCGCGATCGTTTCATCGGCAGCCTGCAGTGGCAGCACCGCTTCTTCGGCGAGTACAAGACCTCGGTCGGTCTGTTCTACGAAGGCCGCAAGGGCAAGCCGTACAGCTGGACCTACATCAACGACTTCAACGGCGACGGTGTCGGCGGCAACGACCTGATGTACATCCCGAACCCGGGCGACAACACCGTGACCTTCCGCGACCTCAACGGCAACGGTTCGGCCGATGAAGCCGCCCGCTTCTGGGAGACGGTCAACGCCAATCCGGAGCTGCGTCGCCACATCGGCGGTGTGGTCGAGCGCAACGAGGCGTTCTCGCCGTGGGTCAACACCTTCGATCTGCGCGTCAGCCAGGAATTCCCCGGCTTCTTCGACGGCAACAAGGTCACGCTCACCCTCGACATCCTGAACGTCGGCAACCTGCTGAACAAGAAGTGGGGCCGTACCGACGAGATCGGTTTCCCGCTGAACCGCAGCTTCGTCAACTACGGCGGTATCGATGCCTCGGGTCGCTACGTGTACATCATGGGCAACGTCGAGGATTTCGTGACCCGTCAGGAGCGCGCCGAGTCGCAGTGGGCCGCCCAGGTCACCCTGAAGTACAGCTTCTGATCCTCCGATCGGCTTCGTTCGATCGAGAAACGGCCGGGGCGACCCGGCCGTTTTTTTTTTTGCAGTTGGCGGGGTCCGCGCCTGCGGCCCATGCTT
>JBIJBH010000314.1:0-4875 GCA_044345315.1 Lysobacteraceae bacterium | reverse complement strand
GCACTGATCGAATCGGGCAACGTGCTGATGCTGCTGCACGGCGACAAGAAGGAGGACGATGCCGCAGCCGCCTACGAGAAGGCCGCCAAGGTCAAACCGCTGGACGCCATGGAAGCCCTGGATGCGGCCTACGCCCGCGAACAGCTGGAGTGACCCGCAGCCCCCGCCCCGGCGCTTGCCTGACCGGGCGGGGCTCCGTAAAATGGCCGACCCGAACATCGGGCGGTTAGCTCAGCGGTAGAGCATTGCCTTCACACGGCAAGGGTCGCAGGTTCGAACCCTGCACCGCCCACCAGATACGAAAAGCCCGGCTCCGGCCGGGCTTTTGCTTTGTGCGACTGTCCGGTCGGGGCGCCGGAGCGCCCCGATACCGCGTCACATCGAGACCGCGCTGCGGGTGGGATTGTCCTGTCGCGGCGCGTCCTGCGTCTGCTGCTGCGGCGCGGTGAGGGGCTGCAGCAGTTGCGTGCTCTGCTGGACGCTCTGGCTCATCGCCTGATCGCGATCCACGTACACGCGACGGTTCGCAGGATCGTCCGGGGCTCCCTGTACGGCGAAGAATCCGGCGTTGTTGCCCGTCGGCAACACCTGGTCGATCCTGCCCAGACCCGCGACCTTTGCCTCGAACGCCAGCGCCGCCGCGGCGTTTTCCCGCGCCTGGGCATTAGGGAACGTCCCGGGAGGCAAACGCTCCAGGCCGGTCGCGGCCTGCTGGTACAGCGCATGATCCGGATGAGCGGGATTCGACAGCAGCGGCGGTTGCTGCTGGGCCGGCGCTTCGGGCTGGGCCGCAGGTCGGTTCTGCTGCTGGCCCGGGTAGATGCCCAGCGCGGTCAGGGTATCGCGGCCGGCACGGCCATCGACCTCGAGATTCTGCTGTTCCTGATATCTGCGGACGGCCGCCTCGGTCTTGTCTCCGAAGTAGCCTGTCGTCGGCAGCGGCTCCCAGTTCGGAGCGTTGGCGAACGCGCGGTTCAGCGATTCCTGCAGTCTGCGCACGTCGGGCCCCTGGTCGCCGTGCTCGAGCAGGGTCCGCGGCGGGAACTCGAGATATTTGCGCGGATCGACCGCCTGTCCGCCGAGCACGACGCCGTTGGCGTTCTCGCGGATCTCGAAGTGCAGATGGGTATCGCCGGCGCTCGGCGTGTTGCCGCTGCGACCCATCGTGCCGACCCGGGTGTTCTCGGTCACGCGATCGCCGACTTCCACGCTGCGCGAGTTCATGTGCGCATAGAGCGTCTGCAGACCGTTGTCGTGCTGGATCACGACGGTGTTCCCGTAACCGCTCATGGTGCCGCTGAAGATCACCCTGCCCGGGCTGAAGGACTCGATCGGATCGCCGACGCGGCCGTTGATGTCGATGCCCTTGTGCTCGCGACCTCCGCTGCGCGGCGTGCCGAACTCGCCCTCGCCCTCGCCCGCCTTGTCGGCGCGGTTGACGGTGAAGTTGCCCGGCGCGGGCCAGTTGTTGCCACCGGGCGTCTGCTGGGCGGGCGTCTGCTGGGCGGGGGTCTGCTGGGCCGGGGTCTGCTGGGCGGGCGTCTGCTGTTGCGCCGGCGGGGTCTGCTGCTGGCCCGGATAGATGCCCAGCGCGGTCAGCGTGTCCCGGCCGGCCTTGCCGTCGACCTCCAGACCCTGCTGTTCCTGGTATCTGCGCACGGCCGCTTCGGTCCTCTCGCCGAAGTAGCCCGTCGTCGGCAGCGGCTGGCCCTGATCGTCGCGGATGCCGGCCCTGTTCAGGGCTTCCTGCAGGCGACGAACGCCATCGCCGCGCTCTTCCCTGACCAGCAGCGTGTCCTGCAGCGAGCCGCTGCCGGCGGTCGCCGACGGCCGGGTGCGATCGGGCTGGGTGTTGTCGATCGGCTCGATGTTCTTTTCCGGGATCGCGATCCGGTTGTACTTGGTTTCCCAGTAATCGACGAAGGTCCGCGCCAGATCGCGATCGGACAGACCGGACAGCTCGCTCCTCTTCACGCCGGTCAGGCGTTCGACGTCGTCGCCGATGTTGGCGAGGATGTTGCCGCGGGTGTTGGTGTCGTTGAAGAAACGGTCGAAGTTCGGATCGAGCGCAGCCTGGATCGAGCGATAGCCGTACGCGCCTTGCTGGTGCGCGATGTACAGATCGAGGCCATTGGGCTGCTCCTCGCCAGACAGGTAGGGCCGCCCGGAGCGTCCGTGACTGGCGATGATGTCGTTGCGGTTGTCGATGTACAGCCGCGCGCCGGCGTCGGCGTTGGCGACCGGATCGAATTCGCGGCCGGCGATGCCGTACTGGCGCGCGGTGTCGGGCAGGAACTGGAACAAGCCCTTCGCGCCGCTGTACGGGTTCTCAGCCCGTTCGTTATAGGTGAAGCCGGTTTCGATCGCGGTGAAGCGAAGGAAGTCCTCTCGCGAAATATTGTGGGTACGAGCGGCTTCTTCGACGATGTCGAGCACTTCCTGTTTTGAATAGTCGCGCATGGTGGCTCCTGCTTCCGGGTGTGTGAAGGAACGGCATTACTGCCGCGGGCTTTCGGCGTAGGCGCCGGAAGCCTCGTCGTAACGGTAGGTCTTGGCGTCTTGCGGGCCTGCGTCGCGGACCGTGCCGTCGTCGGCGCGGACGCTGCCGGAGAAGGTCACCACGATCGCGGGCCTGGCGCCGGCACTGTCCTGCAGGAAGCGCAGACCGCCGGTGTTGCGAACGCAGCGATCGGCGGGCGTGGCCGCGCCGGCATCGCAGGCCGCGCTGTGGTCGATGCCCGCGCGGATGCTGCCGACGTGCCGCCACTCGCCGCTGCCCGGGGCATGCCGGAAGAGTTCGTAGGTCGCCACCTGCGCTCCGCCGGTCGCGGCCATCGAAGCGGGCAAGGCGAGCAGCGCCTCGTCGGCCGAGACGGTGTAGGTCAGCGCGATCCGCTGGCGGTCGAAGCTCGGCGCGCGCCCCGCGGCGCCGAAGCGGCCGACGGCCGACTGCGGGGCATTCGCCTGCCAGACGCCATCACGCAAGGTGTAGGTGATCTGGGCGAGATCGACCTGTTGCCCCGGCGGCGCGGGGCCGTCCGTCGCGGCGGATGCGTAGACGAACGCGGTGTAGCGCTCCTGTTCGCCGGAGCGGTAGGCGTATCCGTGCCAGAAACCAGCCTGGCGCCCGTCGGGCAGCGCGCGTTCGACGCTGCCGTCGTCCGGCTGTGCGAATGCGGCCGCCAGCGCCGCACTGTCCGCGGGCGGCGTCGTCGAGGCCCCTGCCGGCAGCAGCAGTTCGGTGACGACGGCCGCTTGCGCAGGAGCGGTCGGCGCGGCGGCATCGCCCGCGGCCGCCGGCTGCGGGTCGGGCGCTCGCTCGCAGGCCGCGAGCGACGAGCTCAACGCGAGCGTCGCCAGGCAGAGCCGGAAACTGGGAAAAGTCCTGCGTGGGAGCTTCACTGTCATCGGGTCGTCTCGGGAAGTGGAAACAGGCATGGATGGCGCGCGCTGCGGTCAGGGCACGACATCGGGATCGGAAATCGGTGCCGGTTGTGGTCCTGCGCCCGGGGGCCCTGCAGGGAAGACGCTTTGATTGGCCGGAGGGCGATGAAGCGGGGAGCGGCGTTCCGGTAGCGCATGTTCGAGCCTGAAGTCCTCGGGATCGGGGGATGGGACGCTGCGGTGGCAGCGGCGGCGGTGATCAGAGCGTTCGCGGGCGGTGTTCGGGCGTGGCCTGATCGGGGGCGGCCTGCTCGGGCGCCTGCGCGACGAGCGGGGACGATGCCGCGAGCACGGCCAACTGGGCGGTCGAAGTCTCGACCGGCTGCGCGGACAACTGCGCGAGATTCAGCGGCAGCCGATGCGTGGGTTCCTGCATCGGGCCTTCGACTGCGAACACGGTGCCCGGGGCGCCGGGCACCAGATGATCGAAGCTGCGGAAACCGGCGCCGGTGGTCGCGACCAGCAGCGACGCCGCGGCGCGTCCGCGCGCGTCGTCGTCGAGCCCGGGCACGCCGTCCAGCAGCGTCCACGCGTGGCGATAACGCGCGTGCAGCGGATGCGCGGTGTCGGCCACCGAAGCGGCGGCCGGGCCGGACTGCGCGGCATCGACGGAGGCGCCGCGCTGCGGATCAGACACGGCCATCAGCTTGTCGAGGCCGTCGCGATTGCGGGTGATGTCGTGGATCAGGTCGTAATTGCTGACGCCGTTGGCGTCGCGGAAGACGCGTCCGCCGGTCATCGCCTCGCGCGCGCTGGAGAACCCGACCACCTGCGCGGCCTTGAGGAAACCGGCGATGCGCGTGGGCTTGTCGTCGTCGTCGAGGAACCCCTCGGCGCGGGCGCGGGCGAAGTCGTTTTCGGCGTTGATGCGGAAGGCGCGATCCTGCAACTGCGGGGTGCGCAGATAGGTCGCCAGATCGAGGCCGTCCTTCCAGTTCGCGGGATCCTGCAGGAAGGCGGTCATGCCGCCGGTCTTCGCCCAGGCCCATTCGTTGCGATGGCCGGCCATCGCCTGCTGCAGTCTGTCCGGATCGATGTAGCCGGCTTCGGCCAGGAATTCGGCGCCGGCGCGATAGCGACCGACGTAGCCGAGGCGGTTCATGGTGTCGTGGTCGCCGCCACGGCTCAGCGTCGCGACGGTCGACGCGATCAGTCTGCGGGTCATCGCGTCGTCCAGCGACGCAATACTCCCCTCGTTGTACTCGCCGGCAGTGGCCACTGCCTTGTGTCGAATATCAGCCATGACGCTTCTCTGAGGGATATTCAACGGACCGCGGCATCCGGGATTGACCGAAGCCGGTACCGGGCGCCGTCGCCGGCGGCCGGAAGGTACGTCCGAACCGCAGGCTAGCAAGTCCCGACCGGGAAGGAAAGCGCACGGCCGCCCCACCCCGGGCGGTGCGCGGCCCGGGCCCCCCCGCCCCGGGTCGC
>JBIJBH010000265.1:0-5610 GCA_044345315.1 Lysobacteraceae bacterium | reverse complement strand
CGCGATACACGGTCTCGGCGACGGCGCGGTACTCGGCCGAGCGCTGGATCCACAGCACCGCGTTGAGGTTGTCGTCGGCCGGCACGCCGGCGGGGGCGGCGGCCGACGCGGGAACGGGCGCATCGGCCGGCGGCGGGGCTTCGGCGGCCGGCGTCAGGCTGCGGCAGCCGGCGAGCAGCAGGGTGGAGAAAAGCAGAGCGACGCACAGCGGGGACCTGCGCATGGGGGCGGTATGCATGGGGCAGCCACGAAGACGGTTCGGGGGCGCCGAGTGTAGCCGCTGCGCGTGACCGCCTTCCCTCGTCCGGCCTACAGCGCGCCCGCCATCAGCCCCAGCGCGAACACGAACAGCATCGCCGCCACCACCCGCTGCAGCCCGCGCAGGGTGGTCTTCTTCAGCAGCCGGTTGCCGGTCCAGGCGCCGGCGAAGGCGGCCAGCACCGCGGCCGCGAGCAGGCCGTGGTCGAGGGTGCCGAACACCGCGACCAGGGTCGCACCGTAGACGGTCAGGCGGGCGATGTCGATGACCGCGGCGATCGCCGCGCCGGTGGCGACGAAGGCCTGCTTGTCCAGACCGCTGCGCGCGAGGAACGCGCTGCGCAGCGCGCCCTGCATGCCCGCAAGCCCGCCGAAGAAACCGCTGAGCACGCCGCCCAGCGGCTGCCAGCGCGCGTCGAATTCCAGATCGCGCAGGCGCGGCACGATCTCGAACAGCGCGAAACCCAGCAGCAGCGCACCGATCGCCAGCTTGATCGGGGCGATCTCGAAGACATGGCCGAAGGCCTCGTAGCGATGCAGCACCGGCAGCGCACCCAGCGCCGACAGCAGCCACGCGCCCACCATCGCCGCCAGCAGCGCCGGCGCGCCGAACCGCAGCAGCACCGCGCGATCGACGTGATGACGCAGCAGCACGAGTTTGAACAGGCCGTTGAGCAGATGCACCACCGCGGTCGCCGCCACCGCCTGCGGCAGCGGCATGAACAGCGCGAACGCCGGCAGCAGCAGGGTGCCGAGGCCGAAACCGGAGAAGAAGGTCAGGCCCGACGCGAGCAGGGCGACGAGGCAGACGATGGCGATATTCACGTCAGCCGTCCAGCAGCGCCTTGATCGCGGCGAACCCGGCGCTGGCGCGTTCCTGTTTGCGTGCGGCATCGGCGACCGGATCGGCGCCGTCGCGCTGCAGTTCCTCGGCCGGCAGTTCGTCGAGGAAGCGGCTCGGGCTCAGCCGCAGTTTCGTGCCCCAGCGCTGCGCTTCGCGCGCATGCGACAGCCACAGCTGCTCCTTGGCGCGGGTGATGCCGACGTACAGCAGGCGCCGCTCCTCGTCGAGCCGGCCTTCCTCCAGACTGGCCTCGTGCGGCAGGGTGCCGTCTTCCATGCCGACGATGAACACGTAGCGGAATTCCAGGCCCTTGGCCGCGTGCAGGCTCATCAGCCGCACCTGATTGCCCGGTTCGCCCTTGTCGGCGTGGCTGAGCAGCGCCAGCGATGCCGCCAGCTCGCCCGGGCCGGCGCCGCCGCGGGCGCCGTCGAACCAGTCGGCCAATTCGTCGAGGTTGCCGCGGCGGATCCGGAACATCTCGTCGTTCTTGCACTGCGCGCGCAGCGCGGCGAGCAGGCCGGAGCGTTCGTTGAGCTGCTTCACCAGTTCGGCCGGGGTGAGCGTGCGCGACTCGTGGCGCAGTGCCTTCACGATGTCGGCGAAGCCGCTGAGCGCGTTCGCCGCGCGCGGCTGCAGTTGCTTGAGCAGGCCGACCGATTCCGCCGCCCGCGACAGCGGCAGGCCGGCGTGGCGCGCCAGTTCCGCGAGTTTCGCCAGGGTGGTCGCGCCGACCTCGCGCTTGGGCGACTGCACCGCGCGCAGGAACGCGGCATCGTCCTCGGGGTTGGCGAGCAGTCGCAGCCAGGCCAGCGCGTCCTTGACTTCGCCGCGATCGAGGAACGCGGTGCCGCCGCTGAGGTGATACGGCACCCGCAGCAGCTGCAGCGCCTTCTCCAGCGGCCGCGACTGGTGATTGCCGCGGAACAGGATGCAGAACTCGCCCCACTCGGCCTTGCGCGACTGGGCGATGAAATGGATCTCCGAGGCGATCCGCTCGGCCTCGTGCTCGGCGTCGCGGCATTCCAGCACCCGGATGCGTTCGCCGTCGGGCTGCTGGCTCCAGAGCTTCTTCGGATGCTCGTGCGGATTGTTCGCGATCAGCGCATTGGCCGCGCGCAGCACGCGATTGCTGCAGCGATAGTTCTGCTCCAGCTTGACCACGCGCAGCGTCGGGTAGTCCTTGCCCAACTGCAGCAGGTTCTCCGGATTGGCGCCGCGCCAGGCGTAGATGCTCTGGTCGTCGTCGCCCACGCAGGTGAAATGGCCCTTGTCGCCGGCGATCGCCTTGAGCAGCCGGTACTGCGCGTCGTTGGTGTCCTGACACTCGTCCACCAGCAGATAACCGATGCGTTCGCGCCAGCCCAGGCGGCAGTCCTCGTCGCTCTCCAGCAACTGCACCGGCAGCCGGATGAGATCGTCGAAATCGACCGCGTTGAAGGTCTCCAGCCGCTGCTGATATTTCGCGTACAGCTGCGCCGCCTCGCGCTCGCGCGGGCTCTGCGCCGCGGCCGCCGCCTGCTCCGGCGACAATCCCGAGTTCTTCGCGCGCGAGATCAGGCCCTGCATCATCTGCAGCGCATCGGGCTTGGCGCCGGGCATCAGATCCTTGATCTGCGCGGTGGCGTCGTCGCTGTCGAACACCGAGAAGCCGCGGCGCAGGCCGATCTTCGCGTGTTCGATCTGCAGCAGCTTCAGGCCCAGCGCGTGGAAGGTGCACAGGGTCAGGCCGTCGGCGGCCTCGCCCCGGATGCGTTTGCCGATGCGCTCGCGCATTTCCTTCGCCGCTTTGTTGGTGAAGGTGATCGCGGCGATGCGTTTGGCCGGATAACGCCCGGACTGGATCAGGTGCGCGATCTTCTCGACGATCACCCGGGTCTTGCCGCTGCCGGCGCCGGCCAGCACCAGCAGCGGGCCTTCGGTGTGCAGGATGGCGTCGCGTTGCTGGGGATTGAGGCCTTGCATCGGGCGGTTCGGAGCATGACTGGCGTCACGTAGGTCATCAGTTTACCCGGTCGCCCGCGACGGATCGGCTACCGTGTGCATCCTGAAAACGACCACCGTTTCGCGGAACCCCCCCACCATGCCCCTGCATCGCTCTCCGCTGTCCCGGCGCCCGGCCCTGCGCCTCGCCGCCGCCCTGCTCGCCGGTGTCTGCGCGGTCACCGCCGCTGCGGCCGACCGCGCCAAACGCGCCGACCCGCCGGATCCGACCAACGATCCGCTGCTGATCACCGCCGGTTTCCTGGAGCATCATCAGGACCTCAAGTACCGCATGCTGGGCATGCAGGCCTACCGCGAGCAGCGCTACGACGACGCCCTGCGCCTGTTCCGCCGCGCCAGTTTCTTCGCCGACAAGCCCTCGCAGGGCATGGTCGCGGAGATGTACTGGAAAGGTCAGGGCACGCCGCGCGACCCGGTCCAAGGCTACATCTGGATGGATCTGGCCGCCGAACGCGGCTATCGCGGCTTCCTGCTGCTGCGCGAACAGTACTGGCAGGCGCTGAGCGAGCCCGAGCGTGCGCGCGTGGCCGCGGAAGGCCAGACGGTCTACGCGCGTTTCGGCGACACCGCGGCCAAGCCGCGCTACGAACATCAGCTGCGGATCGGCCGCAGCCAGATGCTCGGCAGCCGCACCGGTTTCAACCGCGGCGTGCAGATCGAGATTCCAGGGCCCGAAGGCGGACAGTCGATTCCCGGCTCGCGTTTCTACGACGAGCGCTACTGGGACGCCAAGAAGTACTGGGCGTGGCAGGACAAGCTGTGGATGAAGCCGCGGATCGGCCGGGTCACGATCGGCGAGATCGAGTCGGTCGAGACCCGCATTCCCGAGACCGCGCCGGAGACCGACGCGCCGGCGCCCGAAGTCGGCGACGCCGAGCCCGCGCCGCCGGCGCCCTGAACGGGCTGCGCCGGCCTGACCCGACGGAGGCATGCGGTCGATGCGTCAGGCCTGCGCGACGAACTGTTCCGGAACGGGCTGCGCCACCGACCGTCCCAGGGTGCGTAATGGACGGCGACGCGAGTCGTCCGGTCCGCGATCGGCCAGATTCAGCCGGTCGCGTCGCGCAGCCTCCGGGCCGCGCACCGGAGATCGACGCCCGCGCGTCGGACGTACGCAACGCCGAGTCTGCGCCCCCGCGCAGCCCCTGACCCCAAGGAGATCGACATGCAGCCGCACCCCCGCCGTCCCGGATCCCTGCCCCGTTCCATCGTCACCCTGCTGCTGAGCGCGGCCTGCGCCGCGGCGCTCGCGCAGCCCATCGCCCCGCAGACCACGCCGCCGGTCGGCGAGGCCGCGGTCGCGATCGAGACCGACGCCGAGGCCTTCAAGCAGTTCTATTCACTGCTCGCGCTCAGCGCCAACCATCCCAACGAGCGTTACCGCCTGTATGGCCAGAAGGCCGCCGCCAGCGGCGACTGGGCCGAGGCCGTCGAGTCCTTCCGCATGGCCGCGCGCTATGCCGACAAGTATTCGCAGCACCGGCTCAGCCTGCTGTACTGGCATGGCGTGGGCGTGCGCGAGGATCGCGTCCAGGCGTATCTGTGGGCGGACATCGCCGCCGAGCGCGGCTATCCGCAGTTCCTGGCGATCCGCGAACGCATGTGGCAGGCACTGAGCCCGCAGCAGCAGGCCGCTGTCGCCGAGCGCGGCCCGGCGCTGTACGCCGAGTACGGGGATCCCAAAGCCAAGCGCAGGTTCGAAATCGCACTCGGCCGCGGTCGCACCGAGGTCACCGGTTCGCGTACCGGGTACGTCGGCCCCCTCGGAGTGAGCACCGGCGACAGCCTGCGCGGCATGCTGCCGGATCCCGAAATCCAGGTGGCGTTGGGCCGTCTGCACTCGCCCAGCCGCAACGATCCGGAGCGTTACTGGGCGCAGGAGGACCGGCTCTGGAAATCGGCCACCGTGCGCATCGGCGACATCGAGGCGGTACCGCGCGCGACGCCGGCGGAAGACGCACCGCGGCCCTGAGTCCCTGCGCAGGCCATGCGCGCGTTGCCGTAAAATGCGCGCATGGCCAAGCTCTATTTCTACTACTCGGCGATGAACGCCGGGAAGACCACGACCCTGCTGCAGTCCGCGCACAACTACCGCGAACGCGGCATGCGCGTGCTGATCTTCACGCCGAAGCTCGATTTCCGCGACGGCTCCGGCACCGTCTCCTCGCGCATCGGGCTGCGCGCCGAGGGCTTGGCATTCGAACGCGACGACGATCTCGAACGCTGGGTGCGGGAGGACGTCGATGCGCACGGCAAGCTGCACTGCGTGCTGGTCGACGAAGCCCAGTTCCTCACCAAATCCCAGGTCTGGCAGCTCAGCGAAGTGGTCGACGCGCTGCGCATCCCGGTGCTGTGCTACGGCCTGCGCACCGATTTCCGCGGCGAACTGTTCGAAGGCAGCCGTCATCTGCTGGCCTGGGCCGACGAACTGAGCGAGATCAAGACCATCTGCCACAGCGGCAAGAAGGCGACCATGACCCTGCGCGTGGACGACAACGGCTACGCCG
>JBIJBH010000264.1:0-5618 GCA_044345315.1 Lysobacteraceae bacterium | reverse complement strand
ATCCGCAACGCGCCCGCGGACACCCCGCAGGTCGCCTACGTGCTCGACACCGCGATCGAATCGGAAATGGTCGCGCCCTGACCCGCGCGTCCGACGCGCGCCAGTCCCATCCATCGCCGCCGCACGCTTCCACCGGAGAAACCACCATGTCGTCCCGCAGCCTCCTGTCCCTGCCCCTCCTCCTGCTCGCCGTCGCCTGCACCGGCACCGCCGGCGCCGGGGAAGGCCGCAGCCTGCGCGTGGATCGCGACGAACTGGTCAATACCGGCGGCTGGACGCTGACCTCGGCCAGCGGCGGCGAAGGCGCGACCGCGCTGCGCGCGCCGGGCATCGAGTTCAGGATGGAGTTCACCCGCGGCGAAATCAGCGCCAACGGCGGCTGCAACGAATTGCGCGGCACCTACGCCGCATCCGGCAGGCGCATGCAGTTCGACATCGCGATCACGACGCGGATGTCGTGCACCGACGACAAGAACCTCGCCGACCGCAGTTTCGTCGAACTGCTCAACCGCGAGTTCAAGGCCGAACTGCTGGAGCCGATGCCCTATCGCCTGCGTCTGACCGCCGACACCGGCGAAGTGCTGGAATTCCAGTCGCAGCCGCTGCGGTTCTGACCGTCGCGCGCGGACCCGGGCCCGCGCGACGCGCTCAGGCCATCCTGCGCGCACCCAGACGCTGTTCTTCGTCCAGCGCCTGCTGCTGGCTGCGGTCGACCTGCGGCGCCTGCTGCCGGTTCTGTTCCGCGGCTTCATTGAGCCGGCGATAGCCCTCTTCCAGCGGCGTCTGCATTGCGACCTGCATCGGCAGCGTGCCGTAACGGTCGCTTTCGCGGGTCTCGCCGCGCTCGATCACGAAGGCGGTGGTGCCGCCGGCCATGGTCGCACTGGGCGGATTGAGCGCGACTTCGTCCACGCGCAATCGCTGCTCGACGGCTACTGTCGCCGCGGCGACGGTGAGTTTCTCGCTGGGTTCGCCGTAGGCGATGTTCATCGTGGCGTTCAGGCGCTCGACCGCGCCGCGACTCTGGGCGTAGGCCTCGTAGCCGGGGTCGCCCGGCTGCGGCGCCGCGGTGGGCAGCGACGAGCGGCGCTGATCGTCCACCGGGGGCTGTTCGGGCGGCGTCTGCCGCTGCGGCGCGACCACCTGGTCGATGGTCAGATCGAATCCGCGGGTGCCGCCGCGCACGTCGCGATCGGGGTAGTGCTCGGGCAGGTCGAACAGCACGTTGCTGTGCGGGCGGTCGCGGCCCTGCAGACCGCCGGCGACCACCACGTTGCCGGTGAGGCCGTGCTCGCGGATCACTTCGCTCAGCCGCTGACCATCGCGCTCGGTGATGCGCACGAAGTTGCCCGCGACCTCGTAGGTTCCGGGCAGCAGCAGCGGATCCGGCGCAGTGCGGCCGGCATCGGCGCGCAGCAGCGGGATCCGGCTCAGATCCTCGCCCCTCTCGATCGCCTCGGCCAACCGGTTGTGGACGCTGCCGCCGGGCAAGGACGGGAAATAGACGGTCACGCCCTCCGGCACGGTGAAGGTCTGCTCGGCGAACGGCCGCTGGTTGTAGGGATTCACGCCCGAGAGCCCGGCGTTGCCGCCGATCGCGGTGTACTGGCCGTCGCCGCTGCCGGTGAGGCCGTGCTGGGTGTGGAAGTTCGGATCGATCGGCAGTCGCGGCGGAAGATTGGACAGATCCGGCGGATCGGGCCTCGGATAACGGTCGGGCAGATCGAAGGTGATGCCCGCCCAGTGTTCGCGATTGCCCTGCGACACCGACTGCTGCAGACAGGTGGAGACGACGATGTTGCCGCTGAGATCGTGCTCGCGGATCAGCTGGCTGAGGCGCACGCCCTGCGGGTTGTCGACCGTGATCGGATTGCCCTGGATGTTGATCGTGCCGAACGCCGGCGTGATCAGGATGTCCGGCGCGGTGTCGCCGGCGCCGAGCCGGAGCAACGGCACGCCGGAGAGATCGCCGCCGACGTCCGCGCGCTGGCCGAGACGGTCGGTGATGACGCCCCCGGGCAATCCGAGGAAATGCAGATTGACGCCTTCGGGCACGACGAACGTGTCGCGCTGCACGCTGTTGCCGATCGGGGGGATGACCCGATCGGTCTCGAGCACGCCGTGCCCGGAGATCGTGGTGTAGGTGCCGCTGCCGGTGCCGGTCAGATCGTGCTGGGTGCTGAAGCGCGGCGTGTAGGCGACGCTCTGCCCGTTGAGGTGTGAATCCCGCGCCGGGCGGATCTCGCGTTCGTCGACGGGCTCGAGCTTGCGGTCGTCCTGGACGGACGCGCGCGGACGCGACCCATCGTTCGGCACGTCGTCGCCGATCTGCTGCCGCGCGCCGGAGCGGCCGTCGATGCTCTGGGTGATGTCACCAGTGGTGACGTTGGCGCCGAGGTTCTGGGTCTGGCGGTTGTCGTCGCCGCCGGTGACGGTCTGCCGGCGGTCGCCGTTGACCTGCGCCTCACCGGTTTCGATCTGGGTGTTCCGGTTGCCGGTGATCGACTGCAGATTCTCCGGCACGGGTTCGACGCGGATGTCGCTGCCGTTGACCGCGACCTGACGCTGGTCGCCGGCGACGTCCACCCGGTTCCCGCTGCCGATGACGGCGACGTTCTCGCTGCCGGTCGTGATCGTGGAGTCGGCGACGCTGCCGGTGATGGCGACGCTGCGGTCGGTCCTGTCGTCGCGCACCGGTGCGCCCGGCTGCTGGACGTCGACGGTATTGCCGCTGCCGACCACCGAGACGTTGGCGTTGCCGTTCGCGATCTCGCCGCGCAGCGTCTGGTCGTTCTCGACCCGGATCGGCGTCTGTGCGACGCCAGATTCCGGCGGCACGACGCGTTCCTGGGTCGGGGCGTCGACGCGGACGTCGTTGCCGTTGCCCGAGATCTGCACGTTGCCGGTGCCGATCACGGACTGCACGGCGCCCTCGACGCGGCTGCCCTCCAGGCGGATGGTGGTGTCGGCATTGCCGGAGGTGCCGGGGTTGTTGAGGGTGATGCGCAGACCCGGATCGTCGGTGATCTGCACGTTGCCGTTGGCGTCAGGGCGCGCGTTGCTGCCGTCGACACGCAGGCCGTCGCCGGCGATCTGCACGTTGCCGGTGCCCGACGCGGTCTGGATCGAGCCGTTGACGACGCTACTCTCCACCTGCACGCCGATGCTGCTGCCCGGTGGCGCGCTGACCGAGATCGAACCGACGGTCTCGTTGCGCACCCGCACGCTCACGTCCGGGGCATCGTCCGGCGCCGGGTTGAGCAGGCGCTGGCCCGGATTCGGCGGCTGCAGCGTGCGCAGCGCCTCCATCTGCGCCTGCAGCCGCTGCACTGCGTCGCCCTGCAGCAGCACGCCGTTCTCGAACGAGCGGCCGTGCTGCAGCATGTCCTGCTGGTTCTGCCACAGATAGGCGGTGCCGACATAGGCCTGTTCGCGATCGGCGATGATCACGTTGTAGTGCGGCCGCGGCTGCCACGCGGACACGTCCTCGACTTTCAGGTTCGGCAGCCGCTGCTGGGCGTCGGCCAGCAATTGCCGCGATTCGGGATCCATCTCGCGGAACTGCACCTGCACGTTCACGCCGGCTTCGGCGCGTTCGATGATCGCGCGGGTGGTCTCCGGATTGCGCAGCTCGCTGACGCTGACCGTCAGTTCGCGCTCGGCGCCGCGGATCAGGCCGTCCTGGGCGCGGGCGATGTAGGGCAGGCGCGCTTCCGGGTCGTTGATCAGCACGCCCTCGCGCGCGGCGTTGGCGGCGAGTTCCTGACGCCGGGCGACGCTGGCGTCGCCGATCACCGCTTCGTTGAGATACGCGTTGAAGGCGCGCGCACCCTCCGGCGGCAACTGCACGCTGATGTCGGCCTTGTTGCGCGAACCGTCGATCACCGCGCCGGTGCTGAACAGCACCTGGTCGTTGACGACCACGCCCTTGGCGTGGATCACCTCGCGCTGCGAGGGATCGTTGCCGAAATACTCGACTTGGATCCGGTCGCGCTGGATGATCTGCTGCAGTTCGCGGTAGGTCTCGGTGCCCTCGAACGAACGGAAGCTCGGCTCGTAGGCGACGATCCGGATCGGCGCGTTCGGATGCATCTCGCGGAAATCGCTCATCGCTTCGAGCACCCGCCGCGCCTCGCCCTCGTTGCTGAAGGCGATGTTGAACACGGTCAGGCTCGGGCTCTGGCCCGGTTCGAGATTGCCGGCGTTGCGGCGGATGAAGTCGGCCTGGGTCTCCAGCGACTGCGCGCCCAGCGCGAGCTGCGGGCTGGGCGTGCCGTCGAGATTGCCGAAGGCCGGATCGCGCAGCGGCAGCCCAGTCGGTTCGGTCGAGATCGCGCGGTTGCGGGTGTTGGCTTCGCGATGGATGAAGCTGTCGACCTGGAAGCTGTCGTTGAAGTCAGGCGAGCGCACGTCGACGTAGCGCGGCGCGATGTCGGATGGCTCGATCCGCTGGGTGACTTCGGTACCGTTGCGGATGCGTCCGGTCGCGGTCAGCTCGCCGTTCTCGCCGACGGTGATGCGATACGGGCCTTCCATCTCGCGGTCGCGCAGACGCGCTTCGAAACTCATGCCCGGCTGCAGCGGCATCGTGAAATCGCGATCCGGCGTCATCGGCTGCAGCCGGATCACGCCGTGGCGCACGTCGCCGAAGCGGTACTCGCCGTCCTCGCCCAAGCGCATGCGGATATCGACCGCGCGGTTCTCGGGCACGAACACGGTGCGCTCGGGGTTGTCCGGATCGACCAACTGGAAGCCGCGCCGGTCCACGCCCGGCTGCCAGCCCGGCGACTGCAGCGCCTGGAAGCGCCAGGTCTCGCCCTGGTAGGTCACGTCGCGGCCGACCGGGGTGAAGATCTCCGCCGCCCGCGATTCCGGCACCACGGTCGTGCGTTCGGGGTTCTGCGGATCGCGCAGGACGATGCCGTTCTCGTTCCTGCCGGCGGTCAGCCAGGGTTCGCGTCCAAACGACACCGCGTTGCCGGCCTGCGCCAGGGTCTGCGGCGCGGTCGGACGCATCTCGAACATCGCTTCCGACGGCAGCGCATCGACGCGCTGCCCTTCCGGACGCAGGCGGACGCGCAGATTGCCGTCGTCGCCGCGCTCCACGCCCATCACGTCGAAGAGTCGGCCATCGGGCGAGACCATCGGCCCGGGCGGACGCATACGCTGCTCGCGCTCGATCGCATGGAACGGCAGCAGCGGGTCGTTCGGCGGCGAGGCCGGGTTGATCAGACGCTGATCCGGCGTCTGGCGGTCGTTCGGCGGCGGGTTGTTGCCGTTGTTGGGCGGATTGCCGTTGTTCGGCGGGTCGACCCGATCCGACGGCGGCGTCTGCGGCGGCGTCCGGGTGTCGTTCGGCGGAGTCACCCGGTCCGATGGCGGCGTCTGCGGCGGTGTCTGGGTATCGTTCGGCGGGTTCACCCGGTCCGACGGCGGCGTCTGGTCCGGTGTGCGACTGCGGCCGAGGATCTCGTCGGCGCGGTCGTGAATCCGCTGCATCGTCTGCGGCGACGTCGCCAGATCGACCACGTACTGCTGGAGACGTTCGACGCTGCCGTAGTCCCAGAGCGGGCGGCCATCGGCGCCGCGGGCGGGGCCGCGGCCGCCAGCGTCGAGCG
>JBIJBH010000291.1:0-5293 GCA_044345315.1 Lysobacteraceae bacterium | reverse complement strand
GGCGCGATTACCAGCTTCAATTTCCAGGACGCCGCGCGCATCAAGCTGCCCAAGGGCGCGTCGAATTCGCTGCTGTGCTACTGGTTCTCGCCGCTGCTGCGCGTGACCTACCAGAACGCCACCGCAGCGCCGGTGGTCGCCCGCTTCAATTACTCGCCGACCCTGACCATCGAGAACCCGGTGCTGAGCGATCCGTCGCTGATCGACCCGACCACCGGCGCGCCGTTCGGCGGCCAGCTGCTGACCGGCATGACCTCCAGCGAACGCTTCCAGGAAGCGCTGACGCCCGGGCTGACCCTGAGCGAGCAGAGCCGCGATTCGACCGTGTGCATCGCCGGTTTCATCAGCCACAAGGCGCTGGTCGAGAACTACGGTCTGACCCCGGCGCAGGCCGACGATTTCTTCGCCAGTCCGACCACCGTCCGCCTCAACATCAGCGGCAGCGTGCAGCACGTGTCCAACGCCAACCTGATGTTCGCCCTGCGCATCGTCGGCGACTGACGCCCCGGCAGGCCGTTGAAAAACAGCCTGCCGGCGCAGCCAAGGATGGCTGCGACGACGAAGCGATCGCGCAAGCGATTGATTCCTCGGGAGCCGGTCCGGACATGTGCCGGACTGGCGACTTTCAAAATGCGCACGATGCGCGTTGTGCAACATGCTGCCGACCGCCGCGGCGCTCGGCTCCGGTTCTGGGCGCATGGTGTCCGGGGCTGTCCGCTCCGGGCAGGGAGCTGCGTTGTGTTGCGGTACCTGCCCAACCTCCGGAGCGCAGTTCCATGCAACGCAAGCACCTGATCGGCCTCGCCATCGCCGCCGCCCTCGTCTCGGTCGGCGTTTACGCCCAGCAAAGCGTCATCTCCCGCCACGACATCATCGAAACGGTGTCGCCCGATGTGCCCGTCCGCCAGGATACCGCCAAGCAGGCCGCGTTCCGCAGCTTCGCGCCGGTCGCCGCCAAGGCCGGCGCGACGAAGGCTTCCGCACCCACCGTCGAGGACGTGTACGACGTCGATTCCTTCCGTCGCGAAGTGGTCTTCCTCGGCCTGACCAGCGCCTTCGTGACCCTCGAAGACGCCTGCCCGCCGCCCGATCCGGCCTTCCCCGACCAGTTCTGCACCAACATCAATCCCGCCCCGGGCGCGCCGACCACCTTCACCTACAACGACATGGCCCGGATCAAGCTGCCGGGCAAGTCGGCGAATTCGCTGCTGTGCTACTGGTTCTCGCCGCTGATCACCACGACGTACAGCAACCCGACGGCAGGCCGCGTGACCGCGCTGTTCCGCTACACCCCGACCCTGACCGTGACCAATCCGGTCCTGGACGATCCGGCGCTGATCGACCCGACCACCGGCGCGCCCTTCGGCGGCCAGTTGCTCACCAGCATGAGTTCGTCGGAGATCTTCCAGGTGCCGCTGGAGCCGGGCGTGACCTTCACCGAGCGCACCCGCGATTCCACCGTGTGCATGGCCGGTCTGATCAGCAAGCGCGCGCTGATCGACAACTACGGCCTGACCGAGGCCCAGGCGACCGAGTTCTTCAAGAAGCCGACCACGGTCAGCCTCAACGTCACCGGCAGCGCGCGTTACGTCGCCTTCGCCGGGCTGACCATGGGTCTGCGCATCGTCGGCGACAAGCGCTGACCGGCGCAGTCGCTGCGGGTCACCAACGACGCCCGGCCGATGTGCCGGGCGTCGTCGTCTTCGTCGACCTCACCGAGGAGTGAGTCCGCCATGGTCACCAGCGCCGCCGCCACCGTGGATGCCTATCTGGCCGCGCTGCCGCCCGAGCGACGCGCGGTGATGGCCGAAGTGCGGGATCGCATCCGCCGTCGCCTGCCCGAAGGCTACGTCGAGGCGATGACCTGGGGCATGCCGACTTACGAAGTGCCGCTGGCGCGCTACCCGGAGACGTACAACAAGAAGCCGCTCGCCTATCTCGCCTTCGCCGCGCAGAAAAACAACTACGCGCTCTATCTGATGGCGGTCTACGGCGGCAGCGCGCAGGAACAGGTCTTGCGCGAGGCCGCCGCGGCGATGGGGGTGAAGCTGGACATGGGCAAATGCTGCATCCGCTTCAAGCGTATGGCGCAATTGCCGTGGGACACCATCGAAGGCCTGATCGCCGAGCTGCCGGTGGACGCCTTCATCGCCCGGCATGAGGCCGATCGCGCGGCCGAGAAGTCGCGCTGAGTCCGCCGTCCGCCTGCGTATGGGCGCCGCTGCGACGGCGTGTTGAATACGTTTTCGCCCGTTTTCTCCGTCCGCGCGCCTGCGCGAGGCCGATATGGGCCTCGCCCGCGGTTGGCGCGGACTCCCCGCCCGGCCACAATAGGGCCCCGTTCACGCCATCCGGCGCAGGCACGACCGAAGGCCAGCCATGACCCAGTTGAAGGAAGCGCGCGTCCCCGATATCGGCGATTTCACCGACATCCCGGTGATCGAAATTCTCGTCGCCGTGGGCGATACCGTGGTAAAGGACCAGGGCCTGGTCACGCTGGAGTCCGACAAGGCCACGATGGAGGTTCCCGCGCCCTTCGCGGGCACGATCCGGGAACTGAAGGTCAAACTCGGCGATGGCGTCTCCGAAGGCAGCGTGGTGGCGATGATCGAAGCCGCCGACGGCGCCGCGGCGCCCGCACCCGCACCCGCACCCGCACCCGCACCGGCCGCACCCGCGCCTGCACCTGCACCTGCACCTGCACCCGTCGCTGCCCCTGCGCCGGCACCTGCCCCGGTGGCGGCCCCGGCGCCTGCGGCGCCCGCGGCCGCTCCGATGGGCGCCGGCCTGCCGCCGGTGCGCTTCGAGGCCGCCGCCGTGCTGCCCGAGAAGGTGCCCTACGCAAGCCCCGCGGTGCGCCTGTTCGCGCGCGAACTGGGCGTCGACCTCGCCAGCGTGACCGGCACCGCCCGCGGTGGCCGCATCTCGAAGGAAGACGTGCAGAACTTCGTCAAGGCGGCGCTCAAGGGCGGAGCCGCCGCAGGCGCGGCACCGGCCGGTGGTGGCGGTCTGAGCCTGCTGCCCTGGCCGAAGATCGATTTCGCGAAATTCGGCGAGGTCGAAGTCCGCGAGCTGTCGCGGATCAAGAAGATCTCCGGCGCCAATCTCGCCCGCAACTGGGCGATGATCCCGCACGTCACCCAGCACGACGATGCCGACATCACCGACCTGGAAGCACTCCGGGTCGCGCTGAACAAGGAACACGAGAAGGCGGGCATCAAGCTGACCATGCTCGCCTTCCTGATGAAGGCCGTGGTCTCGGCGCTGAAGAAATATCCGGATTTCAACTCCTCGCTCGACACCGACGGCAACCAGGTCCTCAAGAAGTACTTCCACATCGGTTTCGCCGCCGACACCCCGGGCGGTCTGGTCGTGCCGGTGATCCGCGACGTCGACAAAAAGGGCGTGATCGAACTCGCTCAGGAAACCGCCGAGCTGGCGAAGAAGGCGCGCGACGGCAAGCTCGGACCGGCCGACATGAGCGGCGGCTGCTTTTCGATCAGCTCGCTCGGCGGCATCGGCGGCACCGGCTTCACGCCGATCGTCAACGCGCCGGAAGTGGCGATCCTCGGCGTCTCCAAGTCGGCGATCAAGCCGGTGTGGGACGGCAAGCAGTTCGCGCCGCGCCTGATCCTGCCGCTGTCGCTCAGCTACGACCATCGCGTGATCGACGGCGCCGCCGCCGCGCGCTTCACCGCGCATCTGGCCGCGCTGCTGGCCGACATGCGCCGTGTCCTGCTGTGATCGGAGCCGAACGATGACGACGATCGAAGTGAAAGTCCCCGACATCGGCGACTTCGAAGGCATCCCGGTAATCGAGATCCTGGTGAAGCCGGGCGACACCGTGGCGAAGGATCAGGGCCTGGTCACGCTGGAATCCGACAAGGCGACGATGGAAGTGCCGTCGTCCGCCGCCGGTGTGGTCAGGGAATTGAAGGTGAAGCTCGGCGACACCGTGTCCGAGGGCAGTGTGATCGCGATCGTCGAAACGGCCGATGGCGTGCCTTCCCTTCTCCCTCCGGGAGAAGGTGCCCGAAGGGCGGATGAGGGTACGAGTGTCGGCAGCGCTTCAACTGCGCGTGGCGCCGAACCCTCACCCGCTGCTGCGCAGCGACCTCTCCCGACGGGAGAGGTGAACACCCCCGCTCCGGTCGCCGCCGCATCGACCGGCCGCAAGGCCGATGTCGAATGCCGCATGCTGGTGCTCGGCGCCGGTCCCGGCGGCTACACCGCGGCGTTCCGCAGCGCCGATCTCGGGCTGGACACCGTGCTGGTCGAGCGTTATCCGTCGCTCGGCGGCGTCTGCCTCAACGTCGGCTGCATTCCGTCGAAGGCGCTGCTGCATGCGGCGGCGGTGATCGACGAGGCCGCGCATGCGAAGGACTACGGCATCGACTTCGGCGCGCCGAAGATCGCGCTCGACAGTCTGCGTGGCTACAAGGACAAGGTCGTCGGCCAGCTCACCAAGGGACTCGCCGGCATGGCCAAGCAGCGCAAGGTGCGGGTGGTGCAGGGTACCGGCAGATTCGTGTCGCCGAACGAAGTCGAAGTGACCGGCGACGCCGGGACGCAGTTGATCCGCTTCGAGCAGTGCATCATCGCCGCCGGTTCGCAGCCGGTGAAGCTGCCGGCGTTCCCCTGGGACGATCCGCGGGTGATGGATTCCACCGATGCGCTGATGCTGGCCGACATCCCGAAGTCGCTGCTGGTCGTCGGCGGCGGCATCATCGGCCTGGAAATGGCGACGGTCTACCGCGCGCTCGGCGCCGAAGTGACGGTCGTCGAGTTCATGGACCAGATCATGCCCGGCGCCGACACCGATCTGATCAAGCCGCTCGCCGACCGCCTGAAGAAGCAGGGCGTCGCGATCCATCTCAAGACCAAGGTCGTCGATGCCAAGGCTTCGAAGCAGGGCATCGTCTGCACGTTCGAGGGTGCCAGCGTCCCGGCGAAGGACACCTACGACCGCGTGCTGGTCGCCGTGGGCCGCGCGCCGAACGGAAAGAAGATCGACGCCGACAAGGCCGGCGTCGCCGTGACCGAGCGCGGTTTCATCGAGGTCGACCGGCAGATGCGCACGAACGTGCCGCACATCTTCGCGATCGGCGACCTCATCGGCCAGCCGATGCTGGCCCACAAAGCCACCCACGAAGGCAAGCTCGCCGCGGAAGTCGCCGCCGGCGAGAAGAAAGAGTGGGTCGCCCGCGTGATTCCCTCGGTGGCCTACACCGATCCGGAAATCGCCTGGGTCGGCATCACCGAAACCGAGGCGAAGGCCAAGGGGTTGAAGGTC
>JBIJBH010000263.1:0-5642 GCA_044345315.1 Lysobacteraceae bacterium | reverse complement strand
GGATTAGTCATACGCAACGATGATGACATCGAGGTAATCATCAACACACCAGAAGGTGCCTCGATAAATCTATTCATGCGGCGTGTATATCGATTGGTAGCGAATAATTTTCGAGAAGGGAATATCGTTCTTGACATTGAAGTATTAGCGAGCAAAGAAATCACGCATAGCGACTTGACTGTGTTTTATTCGTCTTCTGACAATGCCGCCGAACAAGGCATCAGATCACTACATTCAAGAGCAGTATCCGAGAATAAGTTGTTCGTCAAATTGAACGCATCTTACGGCTGCGAGTTCGCATGCATTTGCGAAAGAATCGATATTCGCCAAGATGACATGTAGCAACTATTCTTGAGGCATTATTACGCCACCAAGATGCGATGATAGAAAATCACTATGCACGTGCGAATTTCAGATTTAAAGCTCGTGATCAACAGAATTCTTGACCATATCTCGAATGACCTTGGCCTTGATTCGGTGAATATTGATCAAGATAGTTATTGGGATGTGGCAGACGATGAGCGATACGTATTCTCCAAAACACCTGAAAATTTCGGCCATGGTCAACTACAGGATGACTGGCAATTTCTTTCCTCCATCCTTCGCGATAAAGATCAAGCAGTTTCTTTGATGTTGATTCATGCCGCGCCGCTGCTTCGAAGAATTGGCGAACAGATCGGGCGTTGATTTCTCGACCCATGATGAATAATGAATTGGCATGTTGCCAGCAGCATCACTGGACTGAAGTCTGAGCGCGACAATGCACCTTTCATTGCGGTCGAAGTCGTTGACCCGGGCGAGCTGAGTCTTGGCCAAGAGTTCAACGCAGCCGGCGACCTGACCAAACTGCGCAGCGCCGACCAGGCCGAGCCGCCGCAGCGCGGCTATGTGTACGACGGTCTCAACCGGCTGACCCAGACGAAGGACGGTTCCACCAATGCCATGCTGCAGGCGTATGCTTACGACCAGACCGGCAACCGGACGAGCGCGACCGTGGGCGGGACGACGACGGCTTACAGCACCGGCAGCACCAGCCATCGTCTGAATGCGGTGGGCACGACGACGCGCAGCTACGACGCCGCCGGCAACACCACGCAGATCGGCGCGAGCAAGTCCTTCGTCTACGACGACCACGGCCGATTGCGTCAGACCCTCGATGCGGGCGTACCGATCCGCGACTACGCCTACAACGGCCTCGGCCAGCAGGTGCGGCGCTGGGCCGCCAACGACGATCGCTACAGCCTGTACGGCGAAGACGGACAATGGCTGGGCGAGTACGACACCACCGGCGCTCCGCTGCAGCAGATCGTGTAGTTCAACGGCCT
Organism: Lysobacteraceae bacterium; assembly: GCA_044345315.1. GTDB lineage: Bacteria > Pseudomonadota > Gammaproteobacteria > Xanthomonadales > Xanthomonadaceae > Lysobacter_I. The sequence goes on along the minus strand of JBIJBH010000263.1, from coordinate 4,317 downwards.
ACTCGCCGGAGGTGCCAGAAAACGCCATGGGAATGGCGAAAGGCGGGAAAAAGAACATTGAAAACGAGTGGTCGCGCGCCGCACGAATGCACCCAGACCCATGCGCTTGGCTGCGAGAACAATACAATAAAGCGACTTCATCTGCTGATCGAATGAAAATCAAGCTGGCGCAGAAAGCGCTAGGTTGTAGACGCAATTCTCAAAACGACGGATGCTGACGAATGACTTGGTATGCTGCAAGCATCATCATTGGCCTCAAACCCGAGCGCGACAATGCACCTTTCATGGCATACGAGAATGTCGTTCTGATCCAGGCAGACTCGTTCGATGACGCCGAGAGAGTCGCGATCGAGCTGGGCAAAGCCGAATCCGGTGTGGATGAGGGCCTTGAGGTAGACGGGATCCCCGCGACGAGGCAATTTCTCGGCGTAAGAAAGGTCATCACTGTAAGCAATCCAGACCACGTGGATCCGGACGAGGAAAAGCCCGGTCATTCCTCGGAAATCACATATTCCTTGTTCAAGGCAGACAGTTGGGAACAGTTGCAATCACTCGCTGCAGGCGATGCAGTGACGGTCGAGTATCTTGAATAGCATTTAGATTCGTTTCGGATGTGGCCTTCCTCGTCATCTGGAAAGTGCAAAGAGGAATCCGCCTGCTCGCGGGACGCAGGGGATCCGCCCGGATCAGGAACACGCGCCTTACCGCTTCGGCAGATAACTCAGAGGATCCTGCGGCCGCCCATTGAAGCGGATCTCGAAGTGGAGCATGTCGCGGGCGGCGCCGCTGCGGCCCATTTCGGCGATCTGTTCGCCGGCGCGGACGCGCTGGCCCTCGTTGACGAGGCGGGCGCGGTTGTGGCCGTAGGCGGAGAGCCACTGTTCGTCGTGTTTGACGATGATCAGTTCGCCGTAGCCGACGAGGCCGCTGCCGGAATACACGACCACGCCGTCGGCGGCGGCGCGCACCGGGGAGCCGGCGGCGCCGGCGATGCCGATGCCCTGGCGGGTCGGGTCGCCGGCGACGAAGCGGCCGATCAGATTGCCGTCGGCCGGCCAGCGCCAGGCGAAGGCGGCGGCGGCAGCCGGCGGGGTCGGGGGTGGCGTGGTCTGGTTGCCGGGCCGGCCGCCTGTCGAAGCCGGCGAGCGAGTCGCCGGAGGCTGCGGTCTCGCAGGTGAAGGCGTAGAAGGACGCGGGCCGGCGACGGGCGGCGTCGACGGTCTCGCGACGGGCGGCGGATCGCGGCGCGGCGCAGGCGGCGTCAGGCGCAGGCGCTGTCCGGGATAGATCGTGTACGGCGGCGCGATGCGGTTCCACATCGCAAGATCGAGCGGACTGATGCCATGCCGGGTGGCGATGCGGTAGAGCGTTTCGCCCTGGCGCACCACGGTGCTGGCGCCGGGCTTGGGCGGTGACGGTTTGCGCGACTGCGCGGGACGATCGCGCGGCGTTTCGCGCACCACGACCGAGGTGCCGCCGCAGCCGGCGACGGGAAGGATCAGAAAGCACACGATCGCCCACGAGGCGACCATGCGCAGCCTGCGGGCCGGCACGTCCGCTGGCGTCCGCATCGTGTGTCCGCTCGTCGGCTCCGCCATGCGCGCGTCCTCAGAACTCCAGCCGCTGCAGCAGCTCGCGCACGGCCAGTCCGCCGCCGCCGAGCAGTGCGCCGAAATAGACCACGGTGCCGATGTTGGCCAGATGCCCGAGCAGCACCGCGACGCCGTCGCGCTGGATGAAACCGATCGCGTACAGCAGCAGGGCCAGCGCCGGCAGCGTGTTGCTGAAGGGCACGAGGCTGAAGGGCACCATCAGCAGCAGCGCGGCGAGGATGAAGGCCAGATCGTTGATGAGCGTCATCGGCCGGCGATCGACCAGCGCCGCGATGCGATGCGGGCGACTGATCTTCTCCAACCGACGCACCCAGACCAGACCGGCGGTCAGCCCGGGACGCAGCTTGTCGGCGGGCAGCGCGCGCTGGCGCAGACGCGCTGGCAGCCACAGCGGACGACCGATCAGGCGGCTGATGCCGACCAGCAGGATCGCGCCGCCGAACACCGTGCTGACGCCGGGAATCGACACCGGAATCATGAAGATCAGGGTCAGGAGGATGGTCAGCAGCAGCAGACCTTCGTCGCTGAACGTGTCGAGCAGTTCCTGCAGGCTCAGCGAATCCGGCGGCAGGCGTTCGATGATGCCGGCGAGCTGTTCGCCGAGGGATCGGTCCGCGCCGGAAGCCCCGGCGCCGTGGGTCCGGGTCATGCTCAGTCCACCATGCCCGAGAGCAACGGCACGAACACGACGGCGGCCAGCTCGCTGCGTTCGATGCTGCCGTCCTCCTGCTTGCGCAGCTTGAGCAGGGACTGACCGCCGCTGCCGCCGACCGGTGCGATCAGGGTACCGCCGGGCGCGAGTTGATCGATCAGCGCATCGACCAGCGCCGGCGCCGCGGCGGTGACGACGATCGCGTCGAACGGCCCGTTCTCCGGCCAGCCGATGCGGCCGTCGTCGTGCTTGCTGCGGATGTTTAGCCCGAGCTGACGGAAGCGTTTGCGCGCGGTGCGCAGCAGATCGCCGATGCGCTCGACGGTATGCACTTCCAGCCCGAGCGCGGCCAGGATCGCGGCCTGATAGCCGGAACCGGTGCCGACTTCCAGCACTTTCTTCGGCGCGGCGCCGTCCTCGAACAGCGCCTCGGTCATGCGCGCGACCACCCACGGCTGCGAGATGGTCTGGCCGTGGCCGATCGGCAGGGCGTTGTCCTCGTAGGCGCGCGCGGCCAGCGCCTCGTCGACGAACAGGTGCCGCGGCACGGTGCGGATCGCGTTGAGCACATGCTCGTCGACGATGCCCTTCTCGCGGAGACGCTCGATCAACCGGTCGCGCACGCGCTGCGAGGTCATGCCCATGCCGATCGCTTCCGGCTGCAGACGCATGCGCGCGGTCATGTCCTGTCCTCTGCATCGCGCGAGGCATCGCCCAGACCGACGGCGAGGCCGCCGACCCAGCTCGCGACCTGTTCCAGCGCCTGATAGCGGGTCAGATCGACATGGATCGGTGTGATCGAGATGCAGCCGCGGCGGACCGCGTGGAAATCGGTGCCCGGACCGGCGTCCTGCTCGGGACCGGCGGCGCCGATCCACCACCAGGTCCGACCGCGCGGGTCTTCCTGCGGCGTGCAGGGCTCGGCGCGATGGCGGTTGCCCAGACGCGACACCTCGAAGCCGGCGATCTGCTCCCACGGCAGATCCGGAACGTTGACGTTGAGGATGGTGTCGGCCGGCAGCGGGTCGGCGCGCAGGCGGGCGACGATCTCGACCGCGGCGCGCGCGGCGGTCTCGTAGTGCAGGCCCTTGTGATCGACGGTGACCAGCGAGACCGCGACCGCGGGCAGGCCGAGGAAGCGGCCTTCCATCGCCGCGGCCACGGTGCCGGAATAGATCACGTCGTCGCCGAGGTTGGCGGTGTTGTTGATGCCCGAGACGACGATGTCGGGTTCGTGCTCGAGCATGCCGGTGATGGCGACATGCACGCAGTCGGTGGGCGTGCCGTGGACGCGCCAGGTGGTCTCGTCCTGGCGGACGACGCGGATCGGCATGTCGAGGGTCAGCGAGTTGCTGGCGCCGGAGCGGTCGCGGTCGGGGGCCACGACCAGGACCTCGTGGCCGGCGGCGCGCAGGCCCGCGGCGAGGACGCGGATACCCGGCGCGTCGACGCCGTCGTCGTTGCTGACCAGGATGCGCATGGCGGGCGGGCGTCGTCTTCCGGGGAACCGGGGCCATGATACCGGATGTACTCGCGCCCTCCGCTCGTCCGGTCCTGCTACGCTCGCCGCGATGAGCCGACGCAGACCGCCACCCGTCGAGCCCGACCCCGGCGACGACACCGCAACCGACGACGCCGCGCTGTTTCGCGCCGCGATCGGGCCGGTGCGCGCGCTGCCCGAACGCACGCCGCCGCCGCCGAAGCCGAAGCCCGCGCCGGCCACGCGCATGCGCGACCGCGACGAGGCGGATGCGCTCGACAGCTTCCGGCGCGCGCTGGACTCGCCGCTGCTGGCCGGCGATACGTTGAGTTACCGTCGTCACGAAGTCGCGCCGCAGGTGCTGCGGCGGCTGGCGCGCGGCGACTATGCCGCGCAGGACGAACTGGATCTGCACGCGGTCGATGCGGCGACCGCGACCGCGATGTTGCGGGTGTTCATGAAGGAATCGCGCCAGACCGGAATGGGCTGCGTCCGGATCATCCACGGCAAGGGCCTGAACTCGCCCGACGGCGTGCCCACGATCAAGAACATGGTCGACCGCCTGCTGCGCC
>JBIJBH010000262.1:0-5644 GCA_044345315.1 Lysobacteraceae bacterium | reverse complement strand
AGATCCAGATGGAGATCGTCGAGAACGGCATGAAAGTCGAAATGACCATGTATGGCCGGGGCAACGATCGCGCCATGGTCATGACCATCCCCGGCGCCGGTGATTTCCGCAGCGGCTACAGCGGCGGTGTGGCCTGGGGCATGGACCCGATGAATGGCCCGCGCCTGCTGCAGGGCGCCGAGCGCGAGCAGCAGATCGAGCAGAGCGACATGCGCTACACCCTGCGCGACCCGAGCGTGGTCACCTCGGCGAAGACCGTCGCGCTGTCCGAATCCGAAGGCCGTCCCTGCTACCGGGTCGAGATCAAGTGGGTGTCCGGCCGCGAAACCGCGGAGTGCTACGGCAAGGATGACGGTCTGCTGCTGTCGACCGAATCGACTGCGGTCACGCCGATGGGCGAGATCAAGCAGGTCAGCCACATGTCGGACTACCGCGACTTCGGCGGCGTCAAGGTCGCAGCGAAGATGAAGAACCTCGCCGCCGGCATGACCCAGATCTTCACGATCCTCTCGGTCGATCCGACCGCACCCGCGGCCGAAGTGTTCGCCCTGCCGCCGGCGATCGAGGCGCTGGTGAAGAAGGCGGCCGAAGGCCAGGCCGGCGCTTCCAAGTAAGCGCTTCCCGCCAGGCGCGACGGACGGGACAGGCGACGCCCCTGTCCCGTCCCCAGCGAAACGCCCCGAGAGCGGGCCTCCGCGTCGAAGCGATCGTCCCGCGTTCCACGCGCGTCCCGCGGCGTCGGTCATCCGGCGCCCTCGCGGCTTGCGATCGGACGACGCGGCGACGCTTGCCGATCGACACCCGCGCCGTCATGCTCTGCGCCGTCTCCATCCGCTCGACGGCACTCGCCCCATGATCGATTCCGGACCCGCCGACGCGCCGCGGCCCCTCGTGATCGTCCGCCCGGACGATTGGCACGTCCATCTGCGCGACGGTGCGATGTTGCGCCATGTCGTCCCGGACACCGCACGCCGCTTCGCGCGCGCGATCGTGATGCCCAATCTCGATCCGCCGGTGACCACCGCCGCGCAGGCCGTCGCCTATCGCGAACGCATCCTCGCCGCGCTGCCGGAAGGCGCGCGCTTCGAGCCGCTGATGACCCTCTATCTCACCGAGGCGACCGCGCCGGACGAAATCGCGCGCGCCAAGGACAGCGGCGTGGTGCACGGGGTCAAGTACTACCCGGCCAACGCCACCACCAACGCCCATCACGGCGTGCGCGATCTGCGCCGCTGCGATGCGGTGCTGGAGGCGATGCAGCGCCACGATCTGCCGCTGCTGATGCACGGCGAAGTCACCGACGGCGACATCGACGTCTTCGATCGCGAGGCAGTCTTCATCGAGCGGCATCTCGCGCCGCTGGTGCGTGATTTCCCCGGCCTGCGCATGGTGCTCGAACACATCACCACGCGCAGCGCGGCGCAGTTCGTCGCCGAGGCGCCGCCCAACGTCGCCGCGACCGTGACCGCGCATCATCTGCTGCTGAACCGCAACGCGATGTTCGCCGGCGGCCTGCGTCCGCATCACTACTGCCTGCCGGTGCTCAAGCGCGAGACGCACCGTCAGGCGCTGGTCGCTGCGGTCACCAGCGGCGATCCCAAATTCTTCCTCGGCACGGACAGCGCGCCGCATCTGCGCCACGCCAAGGAATCCGCCTGCGGCTGCGCCGGCGTCTACACCGCACACGCGGCGCTGGAGCTGTACGCGGAAGTCTTCGAGGACGCCGGTCGCCTGGATCGACTGGAAGGTTTCGCGAGCCTGCACGGCCCGGACTTCTACCGCCTGCCGCGCAATCCGGACACGGTCACCCTTGAACGCGCCGATGATGAAGTGCCGGCCGAGCTGACGTTCGAGAACGGCCCCCTGGTGCCGTTCCGCGCCGGCGGAAGGCTGCGCTGGCGGCTCGCCGGGGCGCACTGAACGCGACGGCGCCGCATCGCGCCTCCCGCAACGGCCTCGCCAGTCCGCAGGCATCCGCCCGGATTTCGCGACTTCGGCGAGACCCGGGCCATGCCGCCACGAGCGTCCTCAGATCGGCGTCGGCGCGTTGATCTGGGCCTGCTTGCGCACGATCAGCATCGCGATCTCCAGCGCCTGCTCGTAGTTGAGGCGCGGATCGACGGTGGTGCGGTAGGCGCGCTCAAGATCGGTCTCGGTCAACTCGCGCGCACCGCCGGTGCATTCGGTCACGTCCTCGCCGGTCAGCTCCAGATGCGCGCCGCCGAGGCGGGTGCCGGCCGCGGCGTGGATCTCGAACGCCTGCTCGAGTTCGCTGCGGATGTTCTCGAAGCGCCGGGTCTTGTAGCCGTTGCTGGTCGATTCGGTATTGCCGTGCATCGGATCGCAGACCCACAGCACGCGACGCCCCTCGCGGCGCACCGCATCGAGCAGCGGCGGCAGCTTCTGACCGATGCTGGTCGCGCTCATGCGGTGGATCAGGGTCAGGCGGCCGGGCTCGTCGTTCGGGTTCAGCGCGTCGATCAGGCGCAGCAACTGGTCCGGCGTCACCGACGGCCCCAGCTTCACCGCGACCGGGTTGCGGATACCGCGGAAATACTCGACGTGAGCGCCATCGAGCGCCGCCGTGCGCATGCCGATCCACGGGAAATGCGTGCCGAGGTTGAACCAGCCGGGCTGACGCGGCACCTGCCGGGTCACGCCTTCCTCGTAGGGCAGCAACAGCGCCTCGTGCGAGGTGTAGAACTCGACGCTGCGCAGGTTGTGGATCGGCTCGCCGGACAGCGTCTCCATGAAGCGGACCGCGTCGCCGATGCCGGCGACCATCGTCTGGTATTCCTCGGCCAGCGGCGAATGCCCGACCCAGGCCAGATTCCAGTATTCGGGGTGATGCAGGTCTGCGAAACCGTCGTCGATCAGCGCGCGGATGAAGTTCATCGTCATCGCCGAGCGCGCATGGCCCTTGATCATCCGGCGCGGATCCGGCTCCCGCGCGGCCGCGGTGAAGTCCGGGCTGTTGACCAGATCGCCGCGGTAGCTCGGCAACGTGACGCCGTCGCGGGTCTCGGTGTCGGCAGAGCGCGGTTTGGCGTACTGACCAGCGAAACGGCCCACGCGTACCACCGGCAGGCGCAGGCCGTGCACCAGCACCAGGCTCATCTGCAGCAGCACCTTGAGCCGGTTGGAGATGACCTCCGGGGTGCAGTCGTCGAAGATTTCGGCGCAGTCGCCGCCCTGCAGCAGGAAACGACGGCCTTCCTGGGCTTCGCTCAACTGCTGGCGAAGGTTCACGACTTCGCGCGAGGTCACCAGCGGCGGCAGGGCATGGAGTTCGTTGAGCACGCCGTCCAGTTCGACCGGATCGGCGTAGGCGGGCTGCTGCAGCGCCTCGCGCGTGCGCCAGCTCGAAGGCTTCCAGCCCGGTGGCGGCGATGCGACGGCTTGCAGGGGTTCGGGGCGGGTCATGAGTCTCGTCCTTGGGGGGAGAGGGCGATCGGGAAGGAAAGGAATGCGAAGGATCAGGCGCTGCGCGGACGGAAGGCGGCGAACAACAGCCACAGCGCCAGCAGGATGAACCAGACCAGGCTCCAGGCCGGCATCGACAGGCCGAGGAAACTCCAGTCGACCTTGGCGCATTCGCCGGAGCCGGCGAGGACTCTCCGGACCACGTCCGCGAACGGACTGGTTTCCCACATGAACGCGAGCGGCGGACCGCATTCGGGCACCTTGTCCGGCGGCAGCGTGGTCAGCCAGACGTGGCGGCCGGCGACGCCGATCCCGGCGGCGAGCGGAACCAGCGTCAGCGCGCCGTACAGCCCACGCCCCAGCTTGCCTTTCGGCGCATGCAGACCAGCGATCAGGCAGACGATCCCCAGCGCGACGAAGGCGTAGCGCTGGAACATGCACAGCGGGCACGGGATCAGGCCGAGGTAATGCTCGGAATACAGCGCGAAGCCGAGCAGCCCCGCGCAGACGAGAAATCCGAAGAGATACTGTGCGCGGAAGGACCAGCGGAAAGGGTTGGGCGACATGGGACGGTATCGTTCGAGGGACTTGCGACGGCAGACCGGCGGAACCCTCGCCGAGTTCCGCCGGATCGGGCCCACAATAGCAAAAACCCCGGCGGAACCGGGGTTTTGGTCATGACCGTGAGTCAGATCGTGATGCCCGGCCGGAGAACGGCCGGGACACCGCGACGCGCCGCTCTCAGGCGGCGGCGTCGGGACGATCGACCAGCTCGACGTAGGCCATCGGCGCGTTGTCGCCGTCGCGGAACCCGCACTTGAGGATGCGCAGGTAACCGCCCGGACGCTCGCGGTAGCGCGGGCCGAGGGTGGTGAACAGCGTACCGACCGCTTCCTTGTCGCGGAGGCGGGCGAACGCCAGGCGGCGGTTGGCGACGCCGTCGGTCTTGGCGAGCGTGATCAGCGGCTCGGCGACGCGACGAAGTTCCTTGGCCTTCGGCAGGGTGGTACGGATCAGGCCGTGCTTGATCAGCGACGCCGCCATGTTGCGGAACATCGCTTCGCGGTGGGCGCTGGTGCGGCTGAATTTGCGGCCGGATTTCTGGTGGCGCATGGTCGTGTTTCCTAGGGATTCGTGTGCTTAGCCGAGCATGCCGTGAGCGGCGATGCCGGCCGGCGGCCAGTTTTCGAGCTTCATGCCGAGCGAGAGACCGCGCTGGGCGAGGACTTCCTTGATCTCGGTCAGCGACTTCTTGCCGAGGTTCGGGGTCTTCAGCAGCTCGACCTCGGTCTTCTGGATCAGGTCGCCGACGTAGTAGATGCTTTCGGCCTTGAGGCAGTTGGCCGAACGCACGGTCAGCTCCAGATCGTCGATCGGGCGCAGCAGGATCGGATCCACGCCGGTGGCGGTCGGTTTGGCCGCTCCGCGGTCGCGGTGGGTGAAATCGCCGAACACCGACAGCTGATCGGTCAGGATGTCGGCCGCGGTGCGGACCGCTTCCTCGGCGTCGATCGTGCCGTTGGTCTCGATGTCGAGCACCAGCTTGTCGAGGTCGGTGCGCTGTTCGACGCGGGCGGCTTCGACTTCGTAGGCCACGCGACGGACCGGCGAGAAGCTGGCGTCCAGCATCAGGCGGCCGATCGCGCGGGTTTCCTCGTCCGGACGACGACGGGCGGCGGCCGGCTGGTAGCCGAAACCGCGCTCGATCTTCAGACGCATGTTCAGCGCGGCTTCCTTGGTCAGGTGCGCGATGACGTGGCCGGTGTTGAGGATTTCGACATTGTGGTCGGTGCGGATGTCGCCGGCGGTGACCACGCCCGGACCCTGTTTCGACAGGCTCAGGGTGGCGGATTCGCCGGTGCCCATGCGGATGGCGACGTCCTTGAGGTTCAGCAGCACTTCCAGCACATCTTCCTGCAGGCCTTCGACCGTGGTGTACTCGTGCAGGACGCCGTCGATCTCGACTTCGGTGATGGCGTAGCCGGGGATCGACGACAGCAGCACGCGGCGCAGCGCATTGCCGAGGGTGTGGCCGTAGCCGCGCTCGAGCGGTTCGATCACCACCTTGGCGCGGTTGCCGGCGAGGCGCTCGATCTGCGGAGCGCGCGGACGCAGGACCTGGTTGGCGGATACCGTCATCTTGTGATGTCTCCTGGAGCCGGGGCCTCGCGGCCGCGGCGGTGTTTCTGGTGGCCTCCCCGGGCGAGGGAGGCGGCCGGCG
>JBIJBH010000261.1:0-5657 GCA_044345315.1 Lysobacteraceae bacterium | reverse complement strand
CGGCGCGCCGACCTCGGCGATCTCGCTGCGTCGCGCCATGGCGCAGCGCTGTCTGGACCTGCCGCCCGATCTGGCGAAGACCTGGCGGCTGTCGGCCGACAACTGCCTGGTCTACGGCGCCAGCCTGTTCGCCGGCCGCAAGTATTTCCTGCCCACCGGCACCGTCGGTTACCGCATCCACGGCAAGAACGGCTGGTGGTCCAACCGCGGCCCGGTCGAGAGCTACCTCAACCGCCTGCGCTCGCGCGCGCTGGTCGAGGCCTATGCGCGGATGGCCGGCATCACGCCGTACTCGGTCGAACTGGTCAAGTTCGAGTTCAAGACCAAACCCGATCCGTCGCGCAGCGAGATCCGCCGCTATGCCGGACTCGCCCTGCGCACCCGCGGCGGCCTGTTCAAGCGCTGGGAACGCGCGCTGAGCATCCTCGCCTACGCGATCAAACCGTCGAAGCGCAAACGCTGAGCAGGGAACGCCGATGAAGGTGCTGCTGACCAACTTCCACGAAGGCGACGGCGGCGGGCATACCACCTACCTGCTGGCGCTGGCGCGCGGGCTGGCCGACATCGGCCACGAGGTGCACGTCGCCGCGCCGGGCAGCAGTCGGCTGTACCGCGAAGCGGCGGCGATGAACGGCGTGATCGCGGTCGCGCAGCCGTTCCCCAACGGGCTCGGCAAGCTCCTCGCCGCGTTGCGCGCGCGCCGACAACTGCGCGATCATCTGCGCCGGCACCGCTTCGATATCGTCCACGTCAACGGCTCGACCGATCACCGCATGGTGCTGTCCGCGAGCGCGCGCCTGCCGCAGCCGCCGAAGATCGTGTTCACCAAGCACAACTCGAAGGCCGCACAGGGCCTGACCCACCGCTGGCGCGCGCGCCGCACCGACGCGGTGATCGCGGTCTGCGAATACACCCGCCGCCAGCTCGAAGCCACGCCCTACGCGCGCTGCCGCCTGCGCACCGTCCGCAACGGCGTCGACATCGCCCGCTTCCGGCCGTGGCCGGCAGCCGAAGCCGCGAGCGAACGCGCGCGCTGGAGCGGTCCCGACCGCCTGCTGCTGGGCAGCAACGCCGGCACCGCCGCGCACAAGGGCTGGATGGATCTGGTCGAAGCGGTCGCGACCCTGCCCGCAGAACGCCGCGCGCGCATCGACATCCTGCTCTGCGGAAAACCGCCGACCGCGGAACAGACGCAGCGCATCGCCGCGCTCGGTCTCGCATCGCAGGTGAAGTTCGCCGGCATGTTGGACGACGTGCGCCCGGTGATCGCAGCGATCGACGCCGGTTTCGTGCTGTCCTACGGCGTCGAGACCATTTCCTTCGCCTGCCGCGAAATGATGGCGATGGCCAAACCGGTGCTGGTCAGCGACTACGCCGGCCTGCCCGAGAACATCGCGCCGGGCGCCGACGGCTGGGTGGTGCCGGTCCGCGACCGCGCCGCGATCGCCGCCGCCGTCGACGCGCTGCTGGACCTGCCCGCCGCCCGCCTCGCCGCCATGGGCCACGCCGCCCGCGCCAAGGCCGAACGCGAATTCGGCCTCGCCACCTTCATCGCCGCGACCGAAGCGGTGTACGCCGAACTGATGTCCGCTGCGACTGCGCGCTGAGCGCGGCGCAGCGTCCCCGGGCTACACTGTCGCCATGCCTCTGATGACTCTCAATGCCGTCGATGTCGGCGTCGGCGGACCGCTGCTGCTCGACGGCGTGGATCTCGCGATCGAGCCCGGCGAGCGGATCGCGCTGATCGGCCGCAACGGCGCCGGCAAGTCCACCCTGCTGCGCGTGCTTGCCGGCGAACTGAAACCCGACGACGGCGATGTGCGCGTCGAAAACGGTGTACGCGTGGCGCGGCTGGAGCAGGAAGTGCCGCAGGATGCGGTCGGCAGCGTGTTCGACGTGGTCGCGGCCGGGCTGGGCGCGCTCGGTGCGCTGCTCGCCGAGTATCACCATCGCATTCACGACGCGCAGCTCGACACCGCCGCGCTGGCCGCGCTGCAGGCGAAGATCGAGGACGCCGGCGGCTGGTCGCTGGATCGGCGCGTGACCGAAACCCTGTCGCGGCTGCAGCTGGATGGCGATCAGGACTTCGCGCGGCTCTCCGGCGGCATGAAGCGCCGCGTGCTGCTGGCGCGGGCGCTGGTGTCGGCGCCGGATCTGCTGCTGCTGGACGAGCCGACCAACCATCTGGACATCGGCGCAATCGACTGGCTCGAAGGGTTCCTGAAAGCCTGGCCGGGCGCGCTGGTGTTCGTCACCCACGATCGCCGCTTCCTGCGCGCGCTCGCGACGCGCATCGTCGAGATCGATCGCGGCGGGCTCACGAGCTGGCCCGGCGACTGGGACAATTATCTGCGTCGGCGCGAGGAGCGTCTGCACGCCGAGGCGCAGGAGAACGCGCGCTTCGACAAGCTGCTGGCGCAGGAGGAAGTGTGGATCCGCCAGGGCATCAAGGCCCGGCGCACCCGCGACGAGGGCCGCGTGCGCCGGCTCAAGGCGATGCGCGAGGAGCGCGCGCAGCGTCGCGATCTCGCCGGCAACGTGCGCATGGAAGCGGCGCAGGCGGCGGCCTCGGGCAAGAAGGTGATCGAGGTGAAGGACGTGTCGTTCGCGTTCGGCGAACGCACGCTGGTGCGGGATTTCTCGACCACGATCCTGCGCGGCGATCGCATCGGCCTGATCGGCGACAACGGCAGCGGCAAGACCACGCTGCTGAAACTGCTGCTCGGCGATCTGCAGCCGCAGTCCGGCGAGATCAGGCGCGGCACCCAGCTGCAGGTCGCGTATTTCGACCAGTACCGCTCCACGCTGCGCGAGGACTGGAACGCGCTGGAGAACGTGTCCGAGGGCAAGGATTCGGTGACGATCAACGGCCGCTCCAAGCACGCGGTCGGGTATCTGCAGGAATTCCTGTTCACGCCCGAACGCGCGCGCGCGCCGATCTCGCGACTGTCCGGCGGCGAGCGCAACCGGCTGCTGCTGGCCAAGCTGTTCGCGCAGCCGTCCAATCTGCTGGTGATGGACGAACCGACCAACGATCTCGACGTGGAGACGCTGGAGCTGCTGGAAGAACTGCTCGGCGATTACGAAGGCACGCTGCTGCTGGTCAGCCACGACCGTGATTTCCTCGATCGCGTCGTCACCTCGACCCTGGTGATGCAGGGCGACGGCCACATCGGCGAATACGTCGGCGGCTACAGCGATTGGCTGCGCCAGCGCCCGCAGGCGACTGAGCCGAAGCAGCCTGCCGCGAAAGCGCCGGAAGCGACGAAGGATGCATCGAAACCCGCGGCCGCCGCGCCCGTCGCGATGCCGGTGAAGCGCAAGCTCAGCTACAAGGACCAGCGCGAACTCGAATCGCTGCCGCAGAAGATCGAGACCCTGGAAATGCGCATCGCCGCGCTGACCGCCGCGATGCAGGACCCGGCCTTTTTCCAGCGCGACCACGCCGCCGTCGCCGCGCACAATGCCGAACTCGCCGCCGCGCAGGCCGAACTCGAACACGCCTACGCGCGCTGGGAAGCGCTCGAATCCGAATGACGCCGATCGAACAGGTGCGGGAACGCCATCGCTAGAGCGGCCTTCAGGCCGCTGCGCCAGCCCGCCCCTGTAGAGCGGATCGCAGATCCGCTGCCCCGTTTCCTGAGCGGTGTGCAGCGGATCTACGATCCGCTCTACAACGTCGTTTTCGGCAGGACCCTGGCGGCCTCGCGCGACCGCATTCAATCGTCCCGGCTCAATCGTTCCGGCTCAGTCGTCCCGGCTCAGTCGTCCTGATCGTCCGCCTCGTTCTGGGTCTGCACGCCGTGCGGGTTGCAGGTCGGGTCGGCGGCGGCGGCGGGCACCAGCCACCAGCGTCGGCGATTGGCGATGCCGGCGAATTCGGCTTCGGCGCGATCCACGCACTGCGACAGCGCCGGCTCCTGCACCAGCAGCCAGCGGCGCTCGGGCGCTTCGGCCTGCCAGCGCATGCCGTGCTTGAGTTGATCGGGCCACAGCATCACGAAACCGAACGTGGTCGCCGGGCGATCGGCCATCAGCAGGTTTTGTTCCTTCCACGCGACCAGACCGAGTTCGGCGTCCGGGCCGATGCGTTCGCCGACGCGGGTCATCAGCCCGCGCGCGGAGGTGGAATCGTTGAGCAGCGGATAGCCGAGCAGGCTGAACAGCACCCAGGTGCCGCCGAGCGTCCACAGCAGGCCGGCGACGCCGCGGCGCACGCGGTGCCACGCCAACGCCGCCAGGCCCCAGCCGCCGATCGCCATCAGCAGACCGGCCGCGGCGTGGCCGCCGTCGGTGAAGCCGCGCTCTGCGATGAGTTTCGCCTCGAACTTCGGCGCGCCGAACCACATCGCGAGGCCGGCGCCGAAGGCGATCGCCGCCAGCGCGAACGCGAACGCGAACGCCATCCGCTGCGCCCACAGCTTGCGCACGATGCCCGGCAGCAGCGGCGCCAGCGCCAGGCAGGCCATCGGCAGCGCCGGCAGGATGTACACGTCGCGTTTGCCGCTGGGAATCGAGAAGAACAGGATGATCAGCGCCCACCACGCCAGCGGCAGCAGATAGCGCGGATCGCGCCGTTTCAGGCGCCGCCGCCATGCCGGGATCGCCCACGGCAGCGCGAACATCGCCGGCAGCCACATCGAGGCCATCACCCCGAAGTGATACCACCACGGCTGCGGATGGTCCCAGGATTTCGCGTAGCGGCCCGCGGTCTGCCGGAACAGGATGTCGTGCATGTAGGCGCGGTATTCGGCCGAATTCTGCGCCAGCGCGGTGGTCACCATCGGCACCAGCCACAGGCACACCGCGAACAGGAACATCAGCGGCGCGACCCAGAAACGCCAGTCGCGCGCGTGCAGGCGCACGCCCGGCCAGCCGCGCCACGCGGCGAAGATCGCGGGCAGCACCATCAGCAGCGCCAGCGCGCCCACGCCCTTGGTGATCGTGCCCAGACCCGCCGCGAACCAGCCCAACCACCACAGCTTCCAGTTCGGCCCGCACAGCAGGTGGCGGATCAGGCCGTAATTCGCCAGCGTGATCCAGAAGATCACCAGCGGATCGATCTGCGCGCGCTTCATCTGGTACGTGAAGTGCACGACGAACAGCAGCGCCCAGGCCGCGTACAGGCCGACCTGGCGGGTCCACAGCCGACGCCCGAGGTCGTACACGCACCACAGCGTGCCCAGCGCGGCGATCAGCGAGGGCAGCAGGAAGGCGATGCGCCATTCGCCGAAGATCGTGTAGAAGGTCGCCTGCCACCACATCAGCATCGGCGGCTTGTCCGAATACAGCTCGATCCCGCGATGCGGGAACAGCCAGTTGCCGCTTTCGACCATCTGCTTGGCGACCAGCGCGAAGCGCGGCTCGTCCGAGGGCCAGGGATCGCGCAGACCCAGACCGGATCCGAGCACGAGGAGGGCGACGATGGCGAGCAGCCAGGCGTCGCGGGAGGCGCGTGTCTTGAACATGGGCGAATGATACGAAGGCGCGGCTTCGGCCGCGACTGCGGATCGACACGGGTGAGGCCGGGCCCTGAGGTCTCCCCACGTTTTCATCAAACGGTTCAATGGCTTAAGCCGATTCAACAATGCTTTGTCATCCCGAGCCATCGGCGAGGGATCTGCTGTTGATCCATTCGACAGCAACGATCGTCGAGC
>JBIJBH010000260.1:0-5659 GCA_044345315.1 Lysobacteraceae bacterium | reverse complement strand
GAACAGGGCCCCCCACACGCCCCAGGCCATCACCAGCAGGCCGGCGCCATGGCACCACGGTGCCCAGCGCGCGGCGAAGCGGTCGAAGTACGGCGGCGAGCCGAGTTGATGGAACCAGCGGACGACCGGATTCATTGCGGGAAGTGCACCGTATGCGATGTGGGAACGACTGCGGAATGCTGCGGATTGTCGCGGCCCGGCCGGGGCCGGGCATTGACCTGTCTCAAGCCGTGCACGGCCGCGGCAGGGGACGGGAAACGCGCGTCCGGCCTTCGGCGGGGCCGGTCGAGCGCGTTTTCCGTGGCGCCAGCAGGTCGTTTTTCAACGCCCTGCTAGTGGGTCGCGATCCGGATCGCCGCCGCCGCGGTCAGCGGCGCCAGCACCAGAGCGGCGATCAGTCCCGCGCCCAGCAGCAGCAGAGGCCCGACCGGATCGAGCCCCTGCGCCGCGGCCGCCACGCTGCCGGCACCGAACACCAGCACCGGCACGTACAGCGGCAGGGCGAGCAGGCCTACAAGGATACCGGAGCGGCGCATGCCGACGGTAAGTGCGGCCACCACCGCGCCGATCAGACTCAGCAGCGGGGTGCCCAGCGCCAGCCCGACCAGCAGCACCGGCAACTGCGCGCGGGGCAGGTGCAGCAGTTCGGCCAGGAACGGCGTCGCCAGCAGCAGCGGCACCGCGGTCGTCGCCCAGTGCATGAAGGTGCGGACCGCCACCAGCCAGGCCAGCGGGACCGGCGCCAGCATCCACTGTTCGAGCGAGCCGTCCTCGGCGTCGCCGCGGAACAGGCTGTCGAGGGCCAGCAGGCCGGCGAGCAGGGCCGCCACCCACAGCACCCCGGCGGCGACTTTCGCCTGCAGTTGGGGCTGGTTGCCCAGGGCCAGCGCGAACAGCACCACCACGATCAGGGCAAACAGGGCTGGCTGGAAAGCGTCGCCGCGGCGGCGCCAGAGCAGGCGCAGATCGCGGGCGAACAGGGCGCGGGCGGCGCCGACCAGCGAGGGCGGGTGGCCGGCGATCTGCATCCGCGTCGAGGGCGGGGGCGTCCCGTTCGTGCCGGTCATGCCGCCCGCCTCAGCACCAGTTCGCGGGTCCGCACTGGCGGCGCGGCGTAGGCACCGTGGGTCGTCACCAGCGCCGCGCCGCCGTCGCGCAGATGCGCCTGGACCATCCGGTTGACCAGTTCGATGCCCGCAAGGTCGAGATTGGCGTAGGGCTCGTCCAGCAGCCAGACCGGCGCCGGCGACAGCCACATCCGCGCCAGCGACAGGCGCTTCTTCTGGCCGGCGGAGAGTTGGCGGGCGAGGGCGTCCTGATAGCCGTCCAGGCCGACCAGACGCATCGCCGCCTCGATCTCCAGACCCCGGCGCCGGCCATGCAGGCCGCACAGGAACTCCAGATTCTCCAGCGCGCCGAGATCGGCCTTGAGCGCCGGCAGATGGCCCAGATAGGCCAGGGCGCGGGTGCGTTCGGGGGTTTCGGTGATGCGGCCGTCGACCAGGATCTCGCCGGCTTCCGGCCGCAGCAGCCCGGCCAGCACCCGCAGCAGGGTGGTCTTGCCGGCGCCGTTGTCGCCGCGCACCAGCAGCGCTTCGCCTGCTTCCAGCGCCAGATCCAGCGGCCCGAAGATCGGTTCGTCGTTGCGCGCGAAACGCAGACCGCGGGCCGAGAGCAGCGGCGGTGCGGAAGCGTCGGGTGGGGTCATCGCGGAGAAGCCTGGGCCGTTCGGGTGGGGCTGGGCTCCAGCCGTGGCCACAGATTCTACGTGGCGTCCGGCGGAATTGCCTCTGCCGCGGGCGCCGGGAGCGTACCGCCGGCCTCGTCCGTCCAATCGATGAAAGGATGCGCAGCGACCGTTTCCGGGCGTCGCGCGCGCATCCGCAGGCGGACCGGTTCGCCGTTCGCCCACAGCAGTGTGCCGATCTGGCCGAAGCGGCGGGCGAGGGCGTCGAAGTGGTCGGTCGGCGGGTCGATCAGCAGCCAGTTGTAGGCTTTCCAGCTCCGTCCCAGCGCGGCGACGAAGGCCGGACGGTAGCGCAGCCCGAGGGCGACGATGGCCTGCTCCAGCGCGCGATCGGCGCTGCGGTTTTCCGGGTCCGGGCGCAGGATGTGCGCCGGGTTGGCGCCGCTGATCAGGCCGAAACTGCGGGCGTCCGGAAACGCGGCCTCCAGCTCGGTTGCGCGTTCGCCGATCCGCAGCGGCCGCCAATCGCCGTCCAGCTCCCATTTGTAGTCCGCGGCCAGATAGACCGACGGCAGGTTCGCCAGATGATCGAGATCGGGCAGGTCCTTCACGTCGGCCTCCGGGATCGGGCGTGGTGCCTGCGCCGCGGGCCGACGCAGGACGAAGCGGTGCGGGTCCGGCACAAGTTCCGATGACGATGCGACCGCGCCACGCCGTTCAGCCTCGCAGCCAGTCGATCGCCGGGTGCGCCGGGAGGTCCGCCGGTCGTATCGCGTCCACCCGCATCCGCACCGCGGCGCCCGCGGTCCAGCAGAGCGTCGCCAACTGTCCGTAGCGACGCGAGAGCGCATCGAATTCGGACACCGGCATGTCCACGACCAGCCAGCTCGGTTCGCGCCAGCTGCGGTTCGCGGCCGAGGAGAACGCCGGCCGGAACACCCGGCCGCTCTCGTGCAGCGACTGCTGCAGGGCCTCGTCGGCGTCACGGTTGACCGCTTCGGGCCGTGGGATCGAGTACGGATCCCAGGCCGACAGCAGGCCGAAGCCGCGTGCCTGCGGATAGCGCGCTTCGACTTCCGGCGCCGGTTCGCCGATCCGCAGATGGCGCCAGTCGCCGTCCAGTTCCCAGCGGTATTCCGCGACCAGATAGGCCCGGATCAGCTCCGCGATGCGGGCGCTGCCGGTGAAGACGGGTGAGGACTGCATGACACAGGTTTAACCCGACGGCGTCGCCCCGTAAACTCTGGCGCGCCTCGCCGCAGCGTGCTAGGCCCGCCGCCGCGGGCCGCCTGCGCCGACGCCCACGGAACCGAGCATGTCGCAGACCAAGCTGCCCAGGGTGGGCACCACCATCTTCACCGTGATGTCGCAACTCGCCGCCGAACACGGCGCGATCAATCTGGGCCAGGGGTTCCCCGACTTCCCCGCCCCGCAGCGCCTCGTCGACGAACTGGACCGCGCGATGCGCGCCGGCCACAACCAGTACGCGCCGATGACCGGCATCCCCGCACTGCGTCGCGCCATCGCCGGCAAGACCCGCCGCGTCTACGGGGTTTCGGTCGATGCCGACAGCGAGATCACGGTCACCAGCGGCGCCACCGAGGCGATCTTCGACGCGATCCACGCGGTGGTCCGCGCCGGCGAGGAAGTGATCGTGCTCGACCCCTGCTACGACTGCTACGAGCCGGCGATCGAGCTGGCCGGCGCGCGCGCCGTGCACGTGCCGCTGGACCCGGAGACCTTCGCCCCGGACTGGCAGCGGGTGCGCGATGCGATCACCCCGAAGACGCGGATGCTGATGATCAACAGCCCGCACAACCCGTCCGGCGCGATGCTGAACGACGCCGACATGAATACGATTGCAGACATTCTCCGCGACACCGGGATCTGGCTGCTCTCCGACGAAGTCTACGAACACATCGTGTTCGACGGCGCCCGCCACGCCTCGGCGCTGTGCTGGCCGGAACTGCGCGAACGCGCCTTCGTGATCTCCAGCTTCGGCAAGACCTACCACTGCACCGGCTGGAAGGTCGGCTACTGCATCGCGCCGCCGGCGCTGAGCACCGAATTCCGCAAGGTCCACCAGTACAACGTGTTCTGCACTTTCCATCCCGCCCAGCACGCGTTCGCGGCGATGATCGAGGCCGAACCCGAGCACGACCAACAGCTCGGCGCCTTCTACCAGGCCAAGCGCGACCGTTTCCGCGAACAACTGCTGCAGACCCGGCTGCGTCCGCTGCCGGTGCCGGGCGGCTATTTCCAGTTGGTGGACTATTCCGCGGTCAGCGGTCTGGACGATCTGGAATTCTGCCGCTGGCTGACGATCGAGCACGGCGTCACCGCGATCCCGCTGTCGCCGTTCTACGAAACCCCGCCGACAGGCCAGCGTCTGGCGCGGCTGTGCTTCGCCAAGAACGAGGCCACCCTGGACGCGGCCATCGAACGGCTCAAGAGACTCTGACATGAACGATCTGCGCATCACCCTCGTCCAGGGCGACACCCGCTGGCACGATCCCGAAGGCAATCGCGACTACTACGGCGAGCTGATCGCCGGTCTGCGCGGCCGCAGCGATCTGATCCTGCTGCCGGAAACCTTCACCAGCGGTTTCTCCAACGACGCCATCGACCGCGCGGAAACCATGGACGGCCCGACCGTGGCCTGGATCCGCGCCCAGGCGCAGGCGCTGGACGCAGCGGTCTGCGGCAGCGCGCAGCTGCGCGACGGCGATGCCGCCGGCCGTTCACAGGTATTCAACCGGCTGCTGTTCGCGACCCCCGACGGCGATCTGCGCACCTACGACAAGCGCCATCTGTTCCGCTACGCCAACGAACACAAGCGCTACGCCGCCGGACGCGATCGATTGACCGTGGACTGGCGCGGTTGGCGGATCTGCCCGCAGGTCTGCTACGACCTGCGGTTCCCGGTGTTTTCGCGCAACCGCTACGACGTCGAGCGCCCCGGCGCCCTCGATTACGATCTGCTGCTGTACGTCGCCAACTGGCCCGCGCCGCGCGCCTACCCGTGGAAGACCCTCCTGCGCGCGCGCGCGATCGAGAACCTGTGCTACGTCGCCGGCCTCAACCGCGTCGGCACCGACGGTAACGGCCTGTCCTACAGCGGCGACAGCGCGGTGATCGATTTCCTTGGCCAGCCGGTCAGCGAATGCGGCGAAGAGGCAGTGGTCGTCACCACGACCCTGCAGGCCAAGGAACTGGCCGCGCATCGCGAGCGCTTCCCGGCGATGCTGGACGGGGATGCGTTCGAGTTGAAGTGAGGTCGCGCCGGTTCAGCGCCGGCCGGCCGTGCGGAAGCAGTGCCTGGGCGCGGCGGTCATGTTGTCCTCCCGCCGAAATACACCCGCTCCGCCGCCCAGCGCATCGGCGCGCTGCCGAGCAGCAGATCGAACGGCCAGTCCATCTGCGCGACATCGAAGGCCCGGCGCAGCGCGCGCTTGAGCCGGTAGCGCGGCGCGGCGCGTTCGGCGACGCGCTCTGGCGCCGGCCCGCCGTCGCGCAGATGGCGGGCGATGGCCTCGCCGATCGTCCAGCCGTGGCGCCACGCGGAGTGGATGCCGCCGGCGGTGACCGGCGACACGATCCCGGCGGCGTCGCCGGTCAGGAGTACCCCCGGCCGCGCCAGCGGCGATACCGGGCCGCCGCAGGGAATCAGCCCGGCGCGCACCGCATCCGGCGGCAGTCCGGCGGGAATGCCGAGGGTCTCGCCGACGCGTTCGCGCAGTGCGGCGATGTCGGGCATGCCGCTGCGCGCGGCGTGATGCCGGAACGCGAGTCCCAGTTGCACGCCGCAGGGGTTCTGCGTCGCCCAGCCGATGTAGCCCGGGGCGAGGGCCTTGCTCACGAAGCAGTGCAGGGCATCGGGTTCGCGCAGTTGGGCGCCGGCGAATTCGTATTCGACGCCGTAGAGAAAGTCGCGCACATGGCCCAGACCGAACCGGTGCGCGACCCGCGATT
>JBIJBH010000259.1:0-5661 GCA_044345315.1 Lysobacteraceae bacterium | reverse complement strand
TGATGGAAATGGCCCCGGGCGTGACCGAAGCCGAACTGCGCGAGAAGACCGGCGTGTCGTTCATCGCCTGATCCGCGCGTCGCGGTCGCATCAACACGAACGCCGGCAGATGCCGGCGTTCGTTTCTGTGCGCAACTCGTCTGGATGTAGAGCGGATCGAAGATCCGCTGCTTCTGCATTTCCGATGCGCACCAACGTCATTGACGCCAACACGGATCCACATCGGGGACGCCTCGGCGGTTCCCTCTCCCACCGGGTGAAGGTGGCCCGCAGGGCCGCATGAGGGTCCGGTGCGCTCGAAAACGCTCGATTCCTGCGGTTTCGCCGACCCTCTCCCCCGCCCCTCTCCCGGCGGGAGAGGGGAGCGAAGCGACGCCTCAGCGCCCCGGCACGCGGCAGCAGCGGCGCGCGGCGCTGAGCGTCGCGCTGGTGCCGCCGGCGTTGCGCGCGCCGCAGAGGCCGCCGCCCTTCTGGGTCGAATACACGATCGGCATGAACCACGAGTTGGACTCGCAGTCCACATGCACCGAGGTATAGCCTGCGTTGCAGGCCGGCGCCGTCACCTGCCCGGTCGCACCTGCAGCGATGGTGGTCGTGGCGTAGGGGCTGTCCAGACACTGCAGCGCGGTCGCGCGCGGCGGCGCGAAGTAGCCGACGATGTCGACCACGTAATCCGAAGCGGCGAAGGTGTAGATCGAGAAATCGAAGCTCGCCGGCGGGTTCGGGATCCGCGCGATGATCGCGTTGTTGACGATCGCGCCGCTGCCGTAGTTCACGCTGGCGGTGTTCGGGCGCGTGGTGTTGTACGGAAAGACCGTGGCGAAGCCGGCGCCCGCGGGCACCACCGCGGTGACGTTCAGCGCGACCGCGGTCGGCACCTCGGTCTGCATCCCGCAGTTGCCGGCGTCGCCGCCCTGGCCGCCGTAGCTGCTCTGGCCGGCCGCGTTGAAACTGCGGGTCTGGCCGGCGCCGATCGGGCCGCCGGCGATGCGGGTATCGACGATCCGGCAGGGCGTGATCGGCGTGAACACCACGTCCTGGCCGAGATCGCCGAGCGCCTTGACCACGCCCGGCGTGCGCCGCGCCGGGGTACCGGCGGGCACCTGCGCGAAGGCGTCGATGATGCGCGCGTCGGCGATGCGGTCGCCGCGCCCGGACAGCGCCGCGAGCGCGCCTTCGAAGGTGTCGCGACGCAGGGCATCGCGCAGGTTGTCGGCGTCGCCGCGGGCGAAGGTCGGCACCATGCGCATGCTCAAGGTGCGCACGTCCACGCCGTAGACGCGTTCGGCGTAGCCGCCCCACTTCATCACGAAGCGGCGGATCAGCGCGCCGCGTTCGGCGGGGCTAGCGGTGGCGGATCGGGCCTGGCCGGCGGCATCGCGCGCGGCGGGCGCGGTGGAGGACGGAATCGCGGCCGATACCGCGAGGGGGAGCGCGGCGGCGAGTGCGAGAGCGACGACGAAACGGTGGGGGCGAAGCGGCATGACGAACTCCCTTCGATGCTGCGATCGTGAAGGCCAATCCTTGACGGCGACCGCGGCGGCGTGAAAACGACCGGGACCGACGGCCCCGGGGCGAGGCACGGGATATCGGGCCCGGACAGGACCCGGACGGTGCATCGCCCCCCTTCGCACCCATCCCGTACAATGCCGGCATGCTGCCAGAGACGACCTTCCTCGCCAATCAGGTGCTGATCGCACTGCCGTCGCTGGACGACCCGAATTTCTCGCGTACCGTCGCCCTGATCTGCCAGCACGACGCCGACGGCGCGATGGGTCTGGTCATCAACCGTCCGTCGGAGTACACCCTCGGCGAGGTCCTGGAACAGATGGGCATCGCCGCCCCCGACGACGCCCTGCGCGAGCGCCGGGTGCTGGCCGGCGGGCCGGTGCATCCCGAACGCGGCTTCGTCCTGCACGACGGCGCGCCGCGCTGGGACTCCAGCCTGCGCGTCGCCGACGACCTCTGCGTCACCACCTCGCGCGACGTGCTCGAAGCCCTCGCCCGCGGCGAAGGCCCGGCCCTCGCCACCGTGGTGCTGGGCTGCGCCGGCTGGGGCGCGGGCCAGCTCGAACACGAACTGGCCGAGAACAGCTGGCTGACCGCCGACAGCGATCCGGACCTGCTCTTCAGCCTGCCGCTGGACGCGCGCTGGCACGCCGCGGCCGGCAAGATCGGCGTCGACATGTCGCGGATGATCGACTACAGCGGCCATGCCTGATCGCCGCGCCCACGATCTGGCCGCCGGGTCCGCGGCGAACGTCCGCAGGCGCATCGTGTTCCCGTCGTCCGCGGCCATCGCGGAGACCCTGCCATGACCGTCCCGACCGATCGCGCCGTGCTCGGCTTCGATGTCGGCGCCCGCCGCATCGGGGTCGCGGTGTCCGCCGGCTTCGGCCTCGGCGCGCGCGGGCTGGCGGTGGTCGATGTGCACGACGATCGCGTCGACTGGGCGGCGATCGACAAGCTGCACCGCGAATGGCGCCCCGGCGGCCTGATCGTCGGCGACCCGATGACCCTGGACGGCGGCGACCAGCCGATCCGCGCCCGCGCCCGCGCCTTCGCCCATGCGCTGCGCGAACGCTTCGGTCTGCCGGTGGCGATGATCGACGAACGCAACAGCTCGCAGGAGGCCGCGCAGCGCTTCGCCGCCGGCCGCGCCGACGGCCGCCGCAAGCGCCGCGACGCCGACCTGCTCGACGCCGAAGCCGCGGCGGTGATCGTCGACCGCTGGCTGGCCGCGCCGCAGGACGCCATTCCGATCGAGAGCAGCAGCCCATGACCGCCTCCGGCCCGTTCGACCACATGTTCCCGAACACCCTCGACCGCAAGTCCGAACTGCAGACCGACGCCCAGGGCGTGCTGCATCACCTGCTGACCCTCGACGGCATGAGCCGGCCGACGCTCGTCCGCCTGCTCGATCGCGCGCAGCGCTTCGCCGACGGCGAGGACGCCGCCGACGCGCTGCGCGGCATCGCGGTGTGCACGCTGTTCTTCGAACCCTCGACCCGCACGCGCCTGAGCTTCCAGCGCGCCGCGCAGCGGCTCGGCGCCGACGTGCTGAATTTCGACGCCGCGACCTCCTCGACGACCAAGGGCGAAACTGCGCTCGACACGCTGAAGAACATCGAAGCGATGGGCGTGCGCGGCTTCGTGATCCGCCACGCGCAGGACGGCGTGCTGAACGCGCTCGCCCGGCACATCGCGCCGGACACCCGGCTGATCAACGCCGGCGACGGCCGCAGCGCGCACCCGACCCAGGGTCTGCTCGACATGCTGACCCTGCGTCAGGCCAAGGGCGACGATTTCTCGCAGCTGAAGGTCGCGATCGTGGGCGACGTGCTGCACTCGCGGGTCGCGCGCTCCGATCTGCACGCGCTGCGCACGCTCGGTGCAGGAGAGATCCGCATCTGCGGCCCGGCCGCGCTGCTGCCGCCGCCCGAGGACCACGGCGGCATGCTCCACGGCTGCACCGTGACCCACGACTTCGACGAAGCCCTCGACGGCGCCGACGTGCTGATGATGCTGCGCCTGCAGCGCGAACGCATGGAACAGGGGCTGGTGTCGTCGCTGGAGGACTACCACCGCGACTACGGCCTGACCGAAGCGCGGCTGAAACGCGCCGCGCCCGACGCGGTGGTGATGCACCCGGGCCCGATGAACCGCGGCGTCGAGATCGACGACGCCGTCGCCGACGGCCCGCAGTCGCTGATCCTCAGACAGGTGAGCAACGGCGTCGCGGTGCGGATGGCGGTGCTGGAATCGCTGCTGGCGTAGGGAGGAACCGCCGAACGATCGAGGCCGCCGAAGCAGCCTGCAGGCTGACCCCAGGCAGAACAGCATCCGCGACGAGAATCCTGCCGTGCCCACGGCCGGCGGCAACGAATCGATGATCGCAATGAATCGATGGGGTCGGTAGAGCGGCCTTCAGGCCGCTGCTTTTTCCGCGAAACAGCATCAGCGGTCTGAAGACCGCTCTACCAGGATCGGCAACATCACGCGGCCCTCACCGCAACAGAATCACCGTCGCCAGCCCGAGGAAACTCAGGAAACCGACGACATCGGTCACTGTGGTCAACACCACGCCACCGGCCAGTGCCGGGTCGACGTTCATGCGTCTGAGGGTCAGAGGCACCAGCACGCCGGCCAGGGCCGCGGCGACCAGATTGATCGTCATCGCCGCGCCGATCACCAGGCCGAGTTTCCAGTCGCGGAACCACAGCCCCGCGACCACGCCGACGACGATGGCCCAGACGATGCCGTTGAGCAGGCCGACCAGCACTTCCTTGTTGAGCAGCGCGCGCAGGTTGCCCCGGCCGACCTGACCCAGCGCGAGGCCGCGCACCATCAGGGTCAGGGTCTGGGTGCCGGCGACGCCGCCCATGCTGGCGACGATCGGCATCAGCACCGCCAGCGCGACGATCTGCTCCAGCGTGCCCTGGAAGCGGCCGATCACCCACGACGCCAGGAACGCGGTCGCGAGGTTGATGCCCAGCCAGATCGCACGCCGCTTGGCCGCACGCGGCACCGGGCTGAACAGATCTTCCTCCTCGTCCAGACCCGCGGCGCTCAGCGCCTGGTGCTCGGCCTGATAACGGATGATGTCGACCACGTCGTCGATGGTGATGCGCCCGAGCAGGACGTTGTTCTCGTCGACCACCGGCGCGCTGATCCAGTCGTGGTCGGAGAACTGACGGGCGACCTCCTCCGCGCTTTCGTGCACGTCGATCGCCGGCTGTTCGTCGTCGATCAGTTGATTGATCGGCGTGCTCGCGTCGCGGGTCAGCAGCGCCTGCAGCGCGAGTCGGCCCAGATACTGGTGCCGGCGGCTGACCACGTACAGATGATCGGTGTGCTCGGGCAGCTCGCCGCGCAGGCGCAGGTAGCGCAGCACCACGTCGACCGTGGTGTCGGCGCGCACCGTCACCACGTCGGGATTCATCAGGCGGCCGGCGGTGTCCTCGTCGTAGGACAACACCTGCTCCAGGCGCTCGCGGTTGTCGCGGTCCATCGACTTGAGCACTTCGTCGATGACCGTGTCCGGCAGGTCCTCGACCAGATCGGCGAGGTCGTCGATGTCCAGGTCCTCGACCGCCGCGACCAGCTCGTCCGGGTCCATCTCCGCGATCAGGCTCTCGCGGACTTCCTCGCCGACGTGGACCAGCACCTCGCCGTCGTCCTCGGGATCGACCAGCCCCCACACGACCTCGCGCTTGCCGGGCGGCAGGGATTCGAGCAGGTTGCCGATCTCGGCCGGCGACAGCGTGTTGACCAGCCGCTTCACCGGACCCAGGCGCCCGCTGTCGAGCGCGTCCGAGAGCAGACGCAGCTGTCGCGCGGTCTTGTCGTGGCGGATGGTCTCGGCCATGCGAAGGTTCCGGTGGCGGGAGGCGCACCCTTCGGGGCAAGGCCACGACGGCGCGACGGGTCAGATATCCATGGGGCATTATCCCCCCTTGCAGGCGGCCTGCCCACCCCCTATACCACTCTTCAGCAACGCATGTCTGCAGCGAGCCGCATCATGACAACCTGCATCTACACCCGTGAGCCTTTTCAGGAATCCACTGCCGAGCACATCCTGCAGAATTTTCTGGGCGCAAGATGGACTTCAAAGAAAATCGTATGCAATCGAGTTCAGACATTATTCGGTGAAACCATCGA
>JBIJBH010000257.1:0-5702 GCA_044345315.1 Lysobacteraceae bacterium | reverse complement strand
CACGGATACGGAGCGGGCCATGACGGCGACGACGGGGCAAGGGGCGGGGCAGGGAACGGGGCAGGGCAGCGACGACGACAAGACGATCCGGGACGCGGTCGAGGCGGTGCGCGATACGCGGCCGAACATCCTGATGATCCTGGTGGATCAGCTGTATTACCCGAGCCGGGGGTACGGCGAGGCCGGGTTCGCGGACGGGATCAAGCAGGTGCTGGATTTCCTTGGCGACATCGATCCCGAGCGCAATCCCTGGGCGAAACACTTTCCGGGCTTCTGCAAGCTGCGCGAGTACGCGACGGTGTTCACCGACCACACCATCGCCGAATCGGCCTGCATCCCGAGCCGGGCCAGCATCATGACCGGGCAGTACGGGCCGCGCACCGGCGTGACCCAGACCGACGGGCTGTTCAAGAGCGGCGATGCGCAGAATTTCCCGTGGCTGCCGCCGAACGGCACGCCGACCGCGGGCGACTGGTTCCGCGCGCTCGGCTACAGCACGCATTACTTCGGCAAATGGCATGTGAGCGAGCCGCCGGAGCACACCCTGCAGCAGTACGGCTTCGGCGACTGGGAGCTGTCGTGGCCCGAGCCGCACGGGGCGTCGATCAACAATCTCGGCACCTACCGCGATTACCAGTTCGCCGATCTGGCCTGCAGTTTCCTGCGCGGGCGCGCGCTGGGCGTGCCCTACAACCGCGCGCTTTCGCAGCAGAGCATGGACACGCCGCTGGACACGCGACAGCCGAATCCGCCGCCGTTCTTCGCGGTGTGCTCGTTCACCAATCCGCACGACATCGCGACCTATCCGACCCTACCGCGCGGGCTGCAGCCGTCGTATCCGGCGCCGCCGGACGGCGCGATCGCGGCGGCCGATCCGCCGCCGGCGGTCGGGCCTGGCGGTTCGGTGCCGATTCCGGCGCCGGGCACGATCAGCGTGGCGCCGACCGAGGGCAGCTTTCGCGTGCCGCTGAACCCGACCGGCCTGCCGCAGGATTGCGCAACCGCATCACCGACCCAGAACGAGGATCTGCTCACCAACAACAAGCCGCGGGCGCAGCACGAGGCCGCGTACAAGGTCGCGCTGGGCCTGGCGGCCAAGACCGGGCTGGCGATCGGCCAGGGCATCGGCGGCGATCCGCAGACGGTGCTGCAGAACGCGGTGAAGGCGACGCTGGGCATCGCGATCCCGTTCCAGCTGCAGGACGATCCCGACGGCGCCGCGACCGGCTTCCTGCAGTACTACGTCTACATGATCTCGATGGTCGACCGGCACATCCTGCGCGTGCTGGAGACGCTGGAGGAGAGCGGTCTGCGCGACGACACCATCGTGGTGTTCGCTTCGGATCACGGCGAATACGGCGCCGCGCACGGCATGCAGATCGAGAAATGGCACGGCGCCTACCAGGAAGCGGTGCATGTGCCGTTCCTGATCGCCAATCGTCGCTTCAACGGCGACCGCCATCGCGCGCGGGCGATGCGTGCGCAGACCAGCCACATCGACATCCTGCCGACCCTGCTGCGGCTGGCGCATGCGACCGATGCGCATCTGGACCGGGCGCGTCGCGAGTTGTCCAAGACCCATGACGCGGGGCCGCTGCCGGGCGCCGATCTGGTGCCGCTGCTGCGTCACGGCGACGGCCCGGTGATCGGCCCCGATGGACGCGAGCGCAAGGGCGTGCTGTTCGTCACCGACGACATGATCACCGAACCGCTGCCGCGCGACGACGATCCGCACAACATCGCGTCGTGGGAGCAGTTCGCGGTGTACGCGGCGACGCTCGATCTGCTGCGCACGCCGCCGGTGGAGGGCGGTCCGTCGCATCCCTACGTGCCCGATCTCGCGGCCGGCGCGATCGCGCAGCCCGCGCACGTGCGCGCGCTGCGTTCGGGGCCGTGGAAGCTGGTGCGTTTCTGCGATCCGTGGAGCGAGCGCCCGGTGCCGGATCAGTGGGAGCTGTACAACCTCGACCAGGACCCGACCGAGTACACCAATCTGCTGGTGTTCGACGGCGCGTTCCCGACCCCGATCGCGCAGCCGCCGGCCTGGACCAGTACGGATGAGATCGTCGCCGTCGCGACCGAACTGCACGTCGAACTGCAGCGTCAGGAAGCGTGGCTGCTGTCGCCGTATCCGTCGGCGCATCCGAGCGCGGGGGCGGTGTCGCACTGAGGTCGAAAGCGTTCGCGCTGCGGATGCCAAAAAAAGACGGGGCCCGAAGGCCCCGTCCGCTCGATCGACGCGTCATCGTTGGCGTCGCATCGCAGTCGCGAGATGGCTGCTCACTCCGGACGCACGTCCACGCGCACGCGGATGCGGTCGCCGGGGTGGTAGGTGGTGCGGGTGACGTACTGGCGGCCGGCGTATTCGTAGGTCACGTCGTAGGCGGTGACGTCGCCGTTGCTGGTGGGATAACGGGCGTAGTCGCCTTCGCGGACCGGGTCGCAGACAGTGACCCGGGCGCGGCGCGGCGGCTGTTTGTTGCGCTGCGAGGTCTCGTAGATCTCGCGGCCGGCCATGCCGCCGACCATCGAACCCACCGCCGCAGTGGCGTAGCGGGCGGAACCGCCGCCGACCTTGCTGCCGAGCGCGGCGCCGACCAGGCCGCCGATCACGGTGGCGACGTTGCGGCCGGTCTCGGTGCCGTACTGGCCGCCGTCGCCGCGATAGCGGCCGTCGTAGTAGCGGTCGTCGTAGCGGCGGTCATCGTAGCGGCGATCGTCGTAACGACGGTCCGCGTAACGGTCGTCGCGATAGCGGTCGTCGTAGTAGCGGTCGTCGCCGCGATCGGTGTAGTAGCCGTCTTCGCTGTAGCACTCGTCGGACTGGACGCGCACCGGGCGGGTGCCGGCGGTGAGCACCGGGTCGACGCGCAGGACCCGGGCGTAATCGAAATAGGCGCCCTCGGACTGGCTGTAGCGGTCGACGGGCGCGGAATAACCGGCGTTCTGGGCGGAAACGGTCCCGCCGGCGGCGATGAGCGCGACGGCGAGAATCGAGGCGGCGATGCGTTGCATGGTGGACTCCGGACGCCGGGATGGCGCGATGGGCACGCTAGGGACGCGCGGGTAACGGCCTGCTGAATTCGCCCCGGAGCAGCGTTCAGGAAACTGGCGCGTTTAGCTGGCCCTCAGCCCCTGCCGCCGAGCCGGGATGCCAACTGGCATGTCCTGCGCGCAAAAGACCGCGGGGTCGTGCCGGGGAATGGGGGTCGGATTTTTCCGACACCGCGACGGGTGGTTCGCCGATGGTCCCACGGTGACGCGAGACGCAGGCTGACGCTCCCTGTTCCGGAGCCGCCCATGCACCGCCTGTTCACCGCCTTCGCGCTGCTCGCCGGCGTCGCCCTGTGCCTGTCGCTGCCGGCGCCGCCGTCGTGGCTGGCGATCGGCTGTCTGGTCGCGGCGGTGCCGCTGCTGTGGACCGCAGGTCCGCGTGCGCGGCGTGCGGCCTGGCTGTGTCTGGGCTTCGCGCTGGCCGCCGCGCATGCCGGGCTGACCCTGCAGCGGCAACTGCCGCCGGCGATGGAGCACGGCCAGTTCCTGCTGACCGGCACGGTGGTCGAACTGCCGCAGCACGAGGCGCGGCGCACGCGGTTCGTGCTGCGGGTGGACGATGCGGCGTCGCAGCCCGCGCCGCTGCGCGGCCGGCGGCTACGCCTGGCCTGGTACGACGACTTCGATGCCGAAGCGCGCGACGTGCCGCCGCCCGACGCGCCACGACTGCGGCTGGCGGCGGGTGCGCGCTGGACCCTGGCCGCGAAGCTGCGCGCGCCGCGCGGGCTGCGCAATCCCGGCGGCGTCGACGGCGAGAAGCACGCCCTGGTCGAGCGGATCGTCGCCACCGGCTACGTGCGTGCGCCGGAGACCGCGCGGAGGCTGGCGCCCGCGCGCGGGCTCGCGGCGTGGCGCGAGGCGATGTCGGCGCGGATCGCGCACGCGGTCCCGCGGCCGGAGGCGCGGTTCGTGCGCGCGCTCGCGCTCGGCGACACCCGTGCGCTCACCCAGGACGACTGGGCGACCCTGCGTGCCACCGGGCTGACCCATCTGATCGCGATCTCCGGTTTCCATGTCGGTCTGGTCGCGGGGGCGTTCGCGCTCGCGGTGCGTGCGCTGTGGTGGCTGTGCCCGTGGCTGGGGCGGTGGCTGCCGCGTCCGCAGGCGGCGCTGCTGGCGGCGGCCGGCGGCGCGGCGCTGTATGCGGCGCTGGCCGGGTTCGCGCTGCCGACCGTGCGCACACTGCTGATGATCGCGGCGATCGCGCTCGCGCGGCTGGCGCGGCGCGCGACCAGCGCCGCCGACGCGCTCGCGCTGGCGCTGATCGCGGTGCTGCTGTGCGACCCGCTGTCGGCGCTGACCGCCGGCTTCTGGCTGAGTTTCGCCGGGGTCGCCTGGTTGCTGTGGTGCCTGCCCGGCGCCGGTGGCCATCCGCTGCGCGATTTTCTGTCGGCGCAGGGCGTGGCCACGGTCGGTCTGCTGCCGCCGGTCGCGGTGATGTTCGGTCAGGTCTCGTTGGTCGGGCCGCTGGCGAATCTGCTGGCGATCCCGTGGTGGAGTCTGGCGGTGGTGCCGCTGTCGCTGCTGGGACTGGCCGCGGAAAGCGTCTGGCCCGGGGCCGGCGCGCCGCTGTGGCGGTTGGCGGCGTGGGTGTTCGCGCCGAGCTGGGAGCTGTTCGCGGCGATGGCCGCCAGTCCGCTGGCGCTGTACTGGCTGCCCGAGCCGGCGTGGTACGCGCTGCCGCTGGCTTCGCTCGCGGCGCTGTGGTGGCTGCTGCCGCGCGGCGTGCCGGGGAAACCGCTGGCGATCCTGCTGTGGCTGCCGCTGCTGTGGCCGGACGCGCGGCCACCGCGTCATGGCGAGGCCGAACTGGTGATGTTCGATGTCGGCCAGGGGCTGTCGGTGCTGGTGCGCACCCATCGCCATCATCTGCTGTTCGACGCCGGGCCGGCGATTCCGGAAGGCTTCGACGCCGGCGAGCGCGCGGTGCTGCCCGGGCTGCGCGCGCTCGGCGTGCGCAGGCTGGATGCGGCGGTGCTGAGCCACGCCGACAACGACCACGCCGGCGGCTACGCGGCGATCGCGACGGTGTTCCCGCCCGCGCGCCGCTACGCGCCGGAGGACAGCGGTCTCGACGCGCGCATCCCCGATCTGCGCCATTGCCGCGCCGGCACGGCCTGGACCTGGGACGGGGTGCGTTTCCGCTTTCTGCACCCGCCGCCGCATTTCCCCTATCTGCGCAACGAATCGAGCTGCGTGCTGCGGATCGAGACCGCGCACGGCGCGCTGCTGCTGACCGGCGACATCGGCGACGTGATCGAACGCGACCTGCTGCGGCGCGACCCGGCCGCGCTGCGCGCGGAGGTGGTGCTGGTCGCCCATCACGGCAGCGACAGTTCCTCCGACCCGCGCTTCGTCGCCGCCACCGGGGCGCGGATCGCGCCGATCTCGGCCGGCTACGGCAACCGCTTCCGCCATCCGCGGCGGGAGGTCGTGTCGCTGTGGCGTCGCCACGGCGCGCAGGTGCCGAATACCGCCGAGGCCGGGGCGCTGCGGATCCGGGTCGGCGCCGACGGCATCGCGGTGCGCGGCGAGCGCGCGCGCCGGCCCCGGCTGTGGGACGCGGTCGGCAGGCAGGCCCGGGCCCGTGGGCTATGCTATGTGTCTGAATCGACACAGCAGGCCGCAGGGCCGGAGGACGCGACGTG
>JBIJBH010000256.1:0-5707 GCA_044345315.1 Lysobacteraceae bacterium | reverse complement strand
CTGCTGGCCGGTGCGCTCGCGATCGGCCTGCTGGCGGTGATGATCGCGCTGTACGCGCATCAGCGTCGCTATGCAGCGCTGATGCGCGAGCGCGGCCGCGAGATGGAGATCGCCGCGTCCACCGATTTCCTGACTTCGGTGCACAGCCGGCGCTTCATCACCGAGGCCGGCGCGCGCGCCGTGGAGCTCGCCCGCGCAGAGGGTGGCCATCACGGGCTCGCGGTGGCGATCGTCGATGTCGATCATTTCAAGCGCATCAACGACCGCTACGGCCACGCGGTCGGCGACGAGGCGCTGAAGGCGGTGGCCGCGGCCATGCGCGCGGTCTGCCGCGAAGGCGACCTGCTCGGCCGCTACGGCGGCGAGGAATTCGCGGTGCTGCTGCGCGACATCGGCCCGGAACACGCGCTCGCCGCCGCCGAACGCCTGCGTCGCGCGGTGGCCGGGGTCAGGCTGACGCACGGCGAGGACACGATCGCGCCGACCGCCTCGATCGGCGTCGCCTCGCTGGCGCCGCAGGATCGCAGCTTCGAACATCTGCTGACCCGCGCCGATCACGCGCTCTATCGCGCCAAGGCCGGCGGCCGCAATCGGGTAGAGGCGGCCGCGGCGGACGAAGCGGCGGAGTCGACGACGCCGGACAGCCCTCTGCCGGCGTGACCGCGCTCAGGCGCCGGCGTTCTCGCCGCCGTAAAGCGCCTTCCTCGGCGCGCCGCTGAGTTCGGCCGCCAGCTTCGCGGCGGCCGAGGGCGGCAGATGTTCGCCGAGCTTCGCGTAGAGGCGACGACCTTCGGCGAGTTTGGCCTCGGCCTCGTCGGCGACACCGTGGATCAGCAGGACGAATTCGCCCTTGCGCTGGTCGGCATCGGCGACGACGCGGGCGTGCAGCGCCGCGAGGGTGCCGTCGAGCACGGTCTCGAACAGTTTGGTCAGCTCGCGCGCGAGCGCCGCCGGACGGTCCGGGCCGAAGGCGGCGACGGCGTCGGCGAGGGTCTCCTCGATCCGGTGCGAGGCCTCGTAGAAGATCAGGGTGCGGGGTTCGCCGGCGAGGCGGGCCAGGCGCTCGCGGCGGGCGCCGGCCCTGGCGGGGAGGAAGCCTTCGAACGCGAAACGGTCGCTGGGCAGCCCGGACACGCTCAACGCGGCGATCAGCGCGCAGGGCCCGGGGACCGGACTGACCCGGATGCCTGCGGCGCGGGCGGCGGCGACCAGCCGGAAACCGGGGTCGCTGATCAGCGGCGTGCCGGCGTCGGACACCAGGGCCAGCGATTCGCCGCCGCGCAGGCGCGCGACCAGGCGCTCGCTCTGCTCGGCCTCGTTGTGTTCGTGCAGCGCGATCAGGCTCTGCTCGACGCCGTGATGGGCCAGCAACTGGCGGGTGTGGCGGGTGTCCTCGGCGCAGATCGCGGCCACTCCGCGCAGGGTCTGCAGCGCCCGCGGGGAGAGGTCGCCGAGATGGCCGATCGGGGTGGCGACGACGTGCAGCACGCCGGCGACGGAGGGGGAAGACATCGGGATCGGCTCGCTGTGGTGGGTCGCGGATTCGTCGCGGGCGGGTAGAATCCTAGCGGTTCCCCCACGGGTTGCGGCGATGGCGATGAAGCG
Organism: Lysobacteraceae bacterium; assembly: GCA_044345315.1. Taxonomy (GTDB): domain Bacteria; phylum Pseudomonadota; class Gammaproteobacteria; order Xanthomonadales; family Xanthomonadaceae; genus Lysobacter_I. The sequence continues at coordinate 4,102 of JBIJBH010000256.1, read as the reverse complement.
GATCATGGCGATGCGGGCAAGGGCGACGATGCGGTTCGGCAGGCTGCTGTGCCTGGCCCTGCTCACGGCGGGTCTGGCCGCCTGCGTGCCGACCCAGACCCGCACCGACAAGCCGGTGGTGCATCGGACGAATCCCGTGATCGCGCAGGCCCAGGCCCTGGCGATGAATCACCAGACCCTGAGCGGGCAGGCGCGGACCGACGCCGGACGCGAGATCGAACGCGTGATCTCCGGGCTCGACAACGCCACCCTGAGCGCCGAGGCCGCGCTGCTGCCGGAGGGCGATCCGCTGTACAACTTCGTCGGCCGCGAACTGCAGCGCCGCGGCCTGGCGCTGCCCCGGGCCTTCGATCGCGAAGGCGACTGGCGGCCGCGTCTCGGCGACCGCGCCCCGGCCGAGCGCGACGGCTACCGCCCGCCGGCCAAACTCGCGGTGCTGCTGCCGCTGAGCGGCAATCTCGCGACCGCGGCCTCGCCGGTGCGCGACGGTCTGCTCGCCGGTTACTACGGCGAACACCGCCGGCGCCCCGACATCGCTTTCTACGACACCACCGGCACGCCCGCCGGCGCGGTCGCCGCCTATCGCAAGGCGGTCGGCGACGGCGCCGACTACGTGCTCGGCCCGCTCGGTCGCGACGAGGTCGCCGCGCTGTTCCGCGAGACCGCACTGGACGTGCCCTCGCTGGCGCTGAACCGCGGGACGAGCGCACCGCCCAACGGCCACGCCAGCTTCGCCCTGGCCCCGGAAGACGACGGCATCGCCGCGGCCGAATACCTGCTCGACCAGCGCGTGCGCCGGGTGCTGATCCTGGTCGGCAACGACGACGCCCTGCGCCGCAGCGCGACCGCGTTCCGCGAACATCTCGGCAACCGCGGCGGCAGCGTGGTCGAGACGCTGACTATCGCCGACAAGCCCGCCGACAGCGTCGCCGCGCTGCAGGCCGCGGCGCAGAAGGAAGGCGGCGTCGACGCCGTGTTCATGGCGCTGAAAGGCCCGCAGGCGCGCGCGCTCGCGGCGCAGTTGGCCACGGCCGGGCTCGGTGCGAAGCCGCGGGTCGCGACCTCGCAGCTGCTCTCCGGCACCGGCAAGCCGGAGCAGGACAAGGCGCTGGACGGCATCGCCTTCCCGACCGAGACCTGGACCGTGCAGGGCGTGGCCGGGCTGCCGCCGGCGGACAGCACCGGCAAGAGCCTGAGCAGCGCGCGCGGCCCGGCGGCCAAGCTGTTCGCCTTCGGCTACGACGCCTGGCTGCTCACCGGCTATCTCGAACGTCTGGCGCTGAACGCCAACGGCAAGATCGACGGCGCCACCGGCGCGCTGCGCATCGACGGCTTCGGCAACATCCTGCGCAGCCCCGCCTGGTCGACCTTCAGCGGCGGCCAGATCGTGGTGCTCGCGCGCAGTGGCGGCTGATCGCCGCGGCGAAAGCGCGCAGGCCCAGGGTGCGCGGGCCCAGGGTGCGCAGATCGAGGCGCTGGCCCGCGCCCATCTCGAGCGGCAGGGCCTGACCGCGGTCGCGAGCAACGCCCATGCGCGCGGCGGCGAACTGGATCTGGTGATGCGCGACGGCGACACCCTGGTGTTCGTCGAGGTGCGCTACCGCCGCGGCGGAGCGGCCGCAGGCCACGGCTTCGGCGGCGGCGCCGCTTCGATCGGCGCGGCCAAGCGGCGCCGGCTGGTGCACGCGGCCGAAGTCTTCCTGCTCGCGCATCCGGCCCTTGCGCGGCTGCCCTGCCGGTTCGACGTGATCGACGCCTCCGGCGCGCCCGAGACGCCCGATTTCGTCTGGCTGCGGGATGCGTTCCGCGCCGACGATCCCTGAGCGGATCGCTGGCGCGGCCGACGGATGGCACCTGTCTACAATCGCCGCATGTCCGCCCTGCCCGCCGCCCTGCTCCGCGATCTGACCGCCCTGCTCGGCGACGGTCTGCGCACCGACGCCGGCGAGCGACTGACCTACGGTTACGACAACTCGCGGCGGCAGGCGCTGCCGGATGCGGTCGCGCTGCCGACCCGCGCGGAGCAAGTGCAGGCGCTGGTCCGCGCCTGCCGCGCGCATCGGGTGCCGATCGTCGCCCGCGGCCGCGGCACCAACACCACCGGCGCCAGCGTGCCGGTCGACGGCGGCGTGGTGGTCTCGTTCGAACGCATGCAGCGGATTCTCGCGATCCGCCCCGGCGATCGCTGCGCGGTGGTCGAACCGGGCGTGCTCAACGGCGATCTGCAGCGCGCGCTCGCCGCGCACGGGCTGTTCTGGCCGCCGGATCCGACCAGCGCGGATTTCTCCACGGTCGGCGGCAATCTCGCCTGCAACGCCGGCGGCCCACGCGCGGTGAAATACGGCGCCAGCCGCGACAACGTGCTGGCGCTGACCGCAGTGACCGGCGCCGGCGAGCTGATCCGCTGCGGCAGCGCGACCACCAAGGGCGCGACCGGCTACGACCTGCAGCGCCTGCTGGTCGGCAGCGAAGGCACGCTGGCGCTGATCGTCGAGGCGACGCTGAAACTCGCGCCGCTGCCGGCGGACCGGCGCGCGCTGCGTGCGCTGTACCGCGATGTCGACTCCGCCGCCGCCGCGGTGGCGCGATTGATGGCGCAGCCGCACACGCCGTCGATGCTGGAATTCATGGACGACACCGCGCTGGGGCTGGCGCGCGCGCAGATGGGCGCCGCGCGCGGCGACGGCGATCCATCAGGCGATCTATCAGCCGATCCCCCGGGCGATGCGCTGCTGGCGCAGGCCGGCGCGCTGCTGATGATCGAAGCGGACGGCGATCCGGACACCCTCGCGTCGACGGTCGCGGCGCTGTTGCGCGCGGCGGACGGCGACGGCTGTCTCGGCGTCGAGCCCGCGGCCGATGCGCAGGCGCGCGAGCGGCTGTGGGCCGCGCGCAAGGCGCTGTCGCCGGCGCTGCGCAGCCTCGCGCCGGGCAAGATCAACGAGGACGTGGTGGTGCCGGTCTCGCGCATCCCCGCGCTGGTCGCCGGCGTGCGCACGATCGCGCGCGAATGCGCACTGCCGATCGTCTGCTTCGGCCATGCCGGCAACGGCAATCTGCACGTCAATCTGATGTACGACCCGGCCGATCCGGCGCAGAGCGAACGCGCGCAGACCGCGATGGCCGAGGTGTTCGCGCTCACGCTGTCGCTGGAGGGCACGCTGTCCGGAGAACACGGCATCGGTCTGGCGAAGCGCGACTTCATGCCGCAGGCGATCGACGCGCCGACCCTGGCGCTGATGCGCGCGGTGAAGCGCAGCTTCGATCCCGACGGCATCCTCAATCCGGGCAAGCTGCTTCCGCCGTGAAGCGCGTCGCCGATCCGCCGGCACTCGAAACGCTGCTGAGCGAGATCCGCGCCTGCCGGCTGTGCGCGGCGCATCTGCCGCTGGGCCCGCGCCCGGTGCTGCGCGCGAGCGCGACCGCGAGGCTGCTGATCGTCGGTCAGGCGCCCGGCACGAAGGTTCACGCCAGCGGAATTCCCTGGGACGACGCGAGCGGCAGGCGTCTGCGCGACTGGCTGGAGATGACGCCCGAGACCTTCTACGACGAGCGCCGGATCGCGATCGTGCCGATGGGGTTCTGTTATCCCGGCAAAGCGGGTTCGGGCGACGCGCCGCCGCGACCCGAATGCCGCGCGACCTGGCATCCGCGATTGATCCCGCTGCTGAATCAGGTGCGACTGACGCTGTTGATCGGCCAGTACGCGCAGGCCTATTTCCTCGGCGCGCGGCGCAAACGCTCGCTCACCGACACGGTCGCGGCGCATGGCGAATATCTGCCGCAGTGCTTCCCGCTGCCGCATCCCAGCCCGCGCAACATCGGCTGGTTCAAGGCGAATCCGTGGTTCGAACGCGAGGCGGTGCCGGCGCTGCGCGCGCAGGTGCGCGCCGCATTGGCGGATTGACCACCCCCGCATGTAGAGCGGATCGAAGATCCGCTGCGGTCTCTCCCGAAACGGGGCAGCAGATCTTCGATCCGCTCTACAAAACGGCGCCGGGCAGAGGGATGCGGCGCGAAATCGGGCCGCGCGCGCGAATGCCGCGCCTTCATTCCCGGAAATGCGCGTAGCCGCGACGCGGCGGCGTCCACGCGCGGCCTT